>NZ_SSDQ01000044.1:0-20257 GCF_004794315.1 Microbacterium sp. PF5
GTGAGGTGGAGTCCCCTTACGGGGACCAGGGGTTCAAATCCCCTCGTCTCCGCCAGTTCTTCCCCCTCGAACCGCGATCACGGTACGGCGCTCGATCTCGAGCGATCGCTCAGCGCGAGTCGCCTGCGGTCCGCCCGTGCGGTCGCCGCTCAGTGGCGCGGGAACGGTGCCGAGGAGCGCAGGTGCGCGGCGCCGAGCGGGTCGCACACGGTGGACTCGTCGACCACGCCGAACCGGAGCAGGGCGGCGGGATCGGTCGAGGAGGGCGGCGTGCGATCGGGTCGCGCGGAGAGCAGCACGAAGTCCGCCGCGGTCCCCGTCAGGTGCAGCGACCCCGCCGGCAGGCAGTGCAGGGCGATGCGGATCGCGGTGAGGTCGCGGTCGACCGCAGCGTCCGTGATCGACCACGCCGTGAAGCGGTTGGCCGACGCGGAGCCCGTCCACTCCTGGCGCACCGCCCCGGTCACCCGCAGCAGGGCCGTCGTGCCGCGGAGCCGGGTCGACTGGCGCAGTTCCAGCAGCACCCCGACCACACCGGCCGGGATGTCGACGATCACGCGCGTGACCTGAGCGTCCACGAGAGCCAGGGCGTCGGCGAACGGATCCTCGGTGTTTGCGAGGGGCGGGAGGCCGGAGGGGACGCCGAAAAGGAGGTCTCTCACCTGCATGCCGACTCGCTCCCCGTGCTCCCCCAGAAACTCCGACGATACGGGATGCGTGTTCACAGTGCAGTCAAACGGGGTGTGAACGCTGCGGGGGAGCGGCGGCACACGACCGGAACGGACCAGAATGATCGGGTGCCGCACCCCGATGGACGGACACGCTGGTGGGGAAAGGAGGAACCCATGATCGGCACCCTCAACGCCCTGATCGACCGCGTCGAAGCCGCGCCGGACGAGGAGCTCGACGTCGCGGCCGTCGCGCGTGCGCACGGCACGACCGAGTACCACCTGCGGCGGATGTTCTCCGCCCTCGCGGGCATGCCTGTGTCGGAGTACGTGCGCCGTCGGCGGATGACGATCGCGGCCGCGGAACTGGTCGGCGGTGCGCCGAGCCTGCTCGACGTGGCCGTGCGGCACGGCTACGGCTCGGTCGAGGCGTTCGGCAGGGCGTTCCGCGCCGTGCACGGCATCGGTCCGGCCGAGGCGCGCCGTGACGGGGGTCCTCTCCGTATACAACCCACGCTCCGGTTCCGCCTGAGCGTCGAAGGGAGCACCCCGATGGACGTCACCATCACCCCCCGACCCGCCCTCCAGCTGGTCGGTCATGCCACGCAGGTCCCGCTGATCCACCGCGGCGAGAACCCGCACATCCAGCAGCACATCGCGGCCATCCCGGCGGAGGAGCACGCGCGGCTCAAGCGTCTGAACGACGCGGAGCCGTCGGGCATCCTCGCCGTGACAGCCGACGTGGAGCCGGACGCGCCCGAGGGCACACCGCTCACGTACCTGCACGGCGTCGCGCTGAACGAGTCGACCCCGGTGCCGGAGGATCTCGACGTGCTGCGGCTCGAACCGGGCACGTGGGCCGTGTTCGCCGCCGACGGCCCCTTCCCGCAGACCCTGCAGGACCTGTGGGCGGCCACCGCGACCGAGTGGTTCCCGTCGAACCCGTGGCGACTGCGCCCCGGTCCGTCGATGGTGCGGTACCGCGAGTTCCGTGGGGACACGGCCTCGTGCGAGCTGTGGCTGCCCGTGGAAGCGGAGTGAGTCACCGGGGCGGGGCGGCCGAGCCGTCCCGCCCCGGTGTCGGAGGCCCCTGGCACACTGTGCCGCACCGGGCAGTCCCACCCAGAGAGGCAGGCGATGGCGGCCATCGACCCCAAGAAGACCCTCGACTCCTACCGCGCACGACGCGGAGAGTTCCGCGTGCTCGAGGTGCCGCCGCTGCGGTACCTCATGATCGACGGCGCGGGAGACCCCAACACCTCGCCCGTGTATGCGCAGGCCGTGGCGGCGCTGTTCCCCCTGGCGTACACGCTCAAGTTCGCGAGCCGTGAAGAGCTCGGCATCGACACCGTCGTGATGCCGCTCGAGGGGCTGTGGCACGCGGCCGACATGGAGTCGTTCACGTCGCGCCGGGACAAGTCGCAGTGGGAGTGGACGCTACTTCTCCTGGTGGGTGACCACGTGACCCCCGACCTCTTCGCGCGCGCGGTCGACACCGTCGAGGCGAAGAGCGCGAAGAAGCGCGAGCCCCTGCCGGCCCTGCGCTCCGTGCGGCTGGAGACCCTGCACGAGGGGCTGTGCGTGCAGACGCTCCACGTCGGCCCCTTCGACGACGAGGCCCCGGTGCTCGATGAGCTGCACCACCGCTTCATCCCGGAGCACGGACTGCGCATGACCGGTCGGCACCACGAGGTGTACCTGAGCGACATCCGCCGCACCGACCCCGCGAAACTCCGCACGATTCTGCGGCAGCCGGTCGCGCGGGTCGAGTGAGTTCACCGCGGGCGCGGACGAAAGCAACCCCCTCTTCGGCTCGGATGCCGAGCGATACGCTTCCCCCATGAGCAGCGTGAAGCATGCGGCGCGCGCGGCGAAGGACTCGACCGCGTTCCGGAGGACCGCCCGTGTCGGCTTCGTCGTGCTGGGGCTCATCCACGTCGTGATCGGCGCGATCGCCCTCAGCATCGCGGTGGGCGGTTCGGGCGACGCCGACCAGGACGGGGCGATGGAGCGCATCCGCGACAACCCCATCGGCGGGTTGCTGCTGCTGTCGATCGCGGTGGGGCTCATCGCGCTCGCCGCCTGGCAGATCGCCAGCGCCTTCCTCGCCGCCGACCCCGCGGAGACGAAGAAGTGGGGCCGTCGTATCAAGCTCGCCGGGATCTCGGGCTCCTATCTCGTGGTCGCGGTCCTCGCGATCATCTACGCGGTGGGCGGTCGTGCCGAGTCGGAGGACGCGTCGCGCACGCTCAGCGAGATCGTGCTGTCGGCGCCCGGGGGCGTGGCGCTGCTGGTGATCCTCGGCCTGTCGGTGGTCGGCGTGGGCCTCGGCTTCATCGGCAGCGGCATCACGCGGTCGTTCGAGAAGCTGATCGAGCTGCCGACCGGCGCGGGGCGCGCGGGCATCGTGGTGCTCGGGGTGGCGGGCTACCTCGGCAAGGGCGTCGCGGTCGCCGTGACGGGGGTGCTTTTCGTGGTCGCCGCGGTCACCCAGGACCCGGAGAAGGCGGCGGGACTGGATGCGGCGCTGCACAGTCTGCTCGCGCTGCCGCTGGGCGGGCTGGTGCTCGGCGCGGTCGGGGTGGGGTTCGCTCTGTACGGCGTGTTCTGCATGGCCAGGGCCCGGCTCGCGCGCATGTCGTAGCCCCAGACCCCCGCGCCGGCCGCGTCCGGAAGATGGGAGACTGGAACGATGAGCGCTTCTCCCGGAGTCGACGTGATCGCACCGCTGACCGAGACCGAGGTGCAGCGGATCCGCGGGGACTTCCCGATCCTGCGCGCGCAGGTGAACGGCCATCCGCTGGTGTACCTCGACTCCGGCGCGACGTCGCAGCGACCGGACGCCGTGCTCGACGCCGAGCGCGACTACGCGACCACGATGAACGCCGCGGTGCACCGGGGTGCGCACACGCTGGCGGCCGAGGCGACCGAGCTGTTCGAGGATGCGCGGGCCGCCGTCGCCCGCTTCGTCGGTGCCGACGACGACGAGATCGTGTGGACCTCGAACGCGACCGAGGCGATCAACCTCGTCGCCTACTCCCTCTCGAACGCCTCGCTCGGGCGCGGCGGCACGGCCGCGGAGCGCCTGCGCCTCCGCGAGGGAGACGAGATCGTCACCACCGAGATGGAGCACCACGCCAACCTCATCCCGTGGCAGGAGCTCGCGGCGCGCACGGGCGCCACGCTGCGGGTGATCCCGCTCGACGACGACGGCGCCCTCCGGCTCGACGTGGCCGCCGAGCTCGTCACCGACCGCACGAAACTGATCGCCTTCACGCACGTGTCCAACGTGCTCGGCGTGATCAACCCGGTCGACGAGCTGGTCGCGCTCGCCCGCGGGGTCGGTGCCCTGACGCTGCTCGACGCGTGCCAGTCCGCCCCGCACCTGCCGCTCGACGTGCGGGCGCTGGGCGTGGACTTCGCGGTGCTCTCCGGCCACAAGATGCTGGGGCCGACGGGCATCGGTGCGCTGTACGGCCGGCGCGAGGTGCTGGCCGCGATGCCCCCGTTCCTCACGGGCGGCTCGATGATCACGACCGTCACCACGACCGAGGCCGAGTACCTGCCGCCGCCGCAGCGCTTCGAGGCGGGCACGCAGCGGGTGTCGCAGGCGATCGCGCTCGCCGCGGCGGTCGGCTACCTGGACGAGGTGGGCATGTCGCGCATCGCCGCGCACGAGGCCGCCTTCGGCCGGCGCCTGGTGGACGGGCTCCGCGCGATCGACGGCGTGCGCGTGCTCGGAGCCGGCATCGATCTGCCGCGCGTGGGACTCGCGAGCTTCGACGTGGCGGGCATCCACGCGCACGACGTCGGACAGTTCCTCGACGACCTGGGCATCGCGGTGCGTGTCGGGCACCACTGCGCGCAGCCGCTGCACCGGCGGCTCGGGGTCACGTCGTCGACCAGGGCCAGCACGTACCTGTACACGACCGAGGCCGAGGTCAACGCCGTGATCGCGGGTGTCGCCGGGGCGATCGACTTCTTCCGGAGGGGCGCATGAGCGACCTGCAGAGCCTGTACCAGGAACTGATCCTCGACCACTCGCGCACGCCGCACGGCTACGGGCTGCGCGACGAGATCCCGGCGCAGTCGCACCAGCTCAACCCGACGTGCGGTGACGAGATCACCCTGCAGGTGCACCGGGGCGACGACGGGACGATCGATGCCATCGCGTGGGAGGGGCACGGCTGCGCGATCTCGCAGGCGTCCGCGTCGCTGCTGGCCGAGCTCGCCGAGGGGCTCAGCGTGCCGGAGCTCGAGGTGCGCATCGCGGCGTTCCGCGACGCCATGCGCTCGCGCGGCACGATCGCACCCGACGAGGAGCTGCTCGGCGACGCGGCCGCGCTCGGCGGGGTCTCGAAGTACGTCGCGCGCGTGAAGTGCGCGATGCTCGCGTGGGTGGCGACCGAGGACGCACTGACGCGCCTGTGAGCCGTCCCCGATGACCGATTCACGGGAATAGAGTCGCCCGCTCGGCGTTGGGCCGAACATGACTACTCTCGGAATCATCGGTGCAGGCAACATCGGCAGCCAGGTCGCGCGCGTCGCGGTGGCGAACGGCTACGACGTGGTGATCGCGAACTCGCGCGGCCCGGAGACGCTGGCCGACCTCGTCGCGGAGCTGGGGCCGAAGGCGCGGGCGGCGACCGCGGAGGAGGCGGCGGCGGCCGCCGACGTGGCGGTGGTGACCGTGCCGCTGCACGCGATCGACCAGCTGCCGACCGAGCAGCTGGCGGGCAAGATCGTGCTCGACACCAACAACTACTACTTCGAGCGTGACGGTCACATCGAGGCTCTCGACCGGGGCGAGACGACCACGTCCGAGCTGCTGCAGCAGCAGCTGCCGACCTCGAAGATCGCCAAGGCGTTCAACCACATCTACGCGAGCGACATCACGACCGGCGGCACCCCGGCCGGCACCCCGGACCGTCGCGCGCTGGCGACCGCGGGTGACGACGCCGAGGCGGTGGCGTTCGTGACCCGGTTCTACGACCAGGCGGGCTTCGACACCGTGAACATCGGCCCGCTGAGCGAGTCGTGGCGGGTCGAGCGCGACCGTCCCGCGTACGTCACGCGCCAGAACGCCGAGGAGCTGACGGCGAACCTGGCGAAGGCGAACCGCCTGCCCTGAGTCGCCGCGGGCGAGCCCGTCCACCCCGGCTGGGATACCAAAAGTTGAGGAACCCCGGCCGGGGTGGGACAATGCCCGGATGGCGGGGGCTATGGGGGCGGGCGGCGAGCTCGAGTCGGTCAGGGTCACGAGGATCCTGCGCGACGACATCGTGCTGGGCCGGCGACCCCCCGGCGCCCGGCTCGTGGAACGCGACATCGCGGCCGAGCTGCACGTCTCGCGGCTTCCCGTCCGCGAGGCCATCCGTACCCTGGTCGCGGAGGGCGTCGTGACCGCTCGACCGCGTTCGTGGGCGGTGGTGCGGGAGTTCACGCACGACGACATCCGCGCGTTCGCCGAGGTGCGAGAGGCCATCGAGACCCTCATCTTCGTGTTCGCGGCGGAGCGTCACGACGAGGTCGGCCTCGCCCGGCTGCGTCACACGTATGAGCGGGAGGCGGCGGCGGCCCGAGACGGTGACGCGGAGACCGCGCGCCGCACGGCCGCCGAGTTCCACGAGGTCGCGGTGGACCTGGCCGGGAACGAGATGCTCGGCGAGCTCATCGCGGTGTTCCTCACCCGGCTGCGCTGGCTGTTCGGGCAGCACGACGACCTGGTCGCGATGGCCGAGGAGCACCGGGTGATCCTGGAAGCCGTCGCCGCGCGCGACGTCGAACGGCTGCGCACGCTTCTGCCCGCGCACCTGGCCAGCGGGCAGGCGGCCGCCGAGCGGCGGCTGTTCCGCGCCGACGTCGCACTCTGATCCGTCGCGCGACCGGCCCACGAAGCGCGGGACCGCGGCTGTATATTGGTGCGGTCGGAACCGGTCCGGTCACTGTCGCTGTCTGGGGAGCGGGATGCGCCGTCTTGCTGTCGTCATCGGGGGCCTGCTGCTGCTGGGCGGTGCCGCGCTCGTGGTCGTCGCCGATCAGGAGCGCGCCGCCTCCGTCGCCGCGGTGAAGGCGGAGATCGCGCGCGTCGAGGATGCGCTGGAGGCGTCGCGCGGAGACAACCTGGAGCTGGCCGCGCAGCTCACGGCCCTGCGCGCCCAGATCGCGGAGCAGGATGCGAAGATCGCCGACACCACGGGGTTCCTGAAGTGATCCGGCGCGTGCTCGCGGTCACCCTGTCTGCCGCCGTGCTGCTCGCCGTCGGCGTGCTCGCCCGCGCCGACGCACTGGAGCACGAGCGGCTCGACGCGATCGCCGAGCTGCGCGCCCTCACCGGGCAGTACCGCGATGCCACCCAGCGCACCGACTATCTGGCCGCCTCGATCGAAGGCGCCGAGCAGACGACGTCCGATCGGGCAGCGGTGCTGGAGGTGCGCCCGGCGTTCCTCACCGAGCTCGCGGCGTTGAACACCGCCCTGCAGGGCGCCGACGGCAAGGTCGACACGGCCACGCATCGCGCTTCGGCGCTGTCGGTGCAGCAGACCGTGCTCGCCGAAGACGACGACCCCGCCACGGTGGTCGCGGCCACGGCCACGATCCATGCGATCACGGCCAAGATCGGCACCGAGGTCGCGTCGTGGCAGGCCGCGCAGAACCCGGGCCCGGGCGGCCCCGCCTGGAGCACGAGCGGGCCGGACGGCTACGCGCGCGTGCGCGCCGCCCTCGACCGCGTGGGCGGTGGCGGCGTGGGGCTGTACGAGTCGTCGTCGTGCGCCGGCGGCAACGCCCCCGCGTGCGCGAACAGCAACGGGTACATCAAGTACCGCGCCGACATCGCGGGCTGGAGCACCGGCCGCCTGAACTGGGCGATGGCGCACGAGCTGGCGCACATCTACCAGTTCCGCGTGTGGGGCGCCCTCACCTCGTCGGGCTCTTACGGGGCGCTGTTCGGCAACGACCCGGAGTTCCTCGCCAACTGCATGGCCGTGGTGCGCGGCTTCCCCGGATCGGTGGGCTGCAACGGCGAGCAGCAGGCCTGGGCGTCGGGCATCTGGGTGGGCGCGGTGCGCTGAGGTTCGGCGCCGCTCAGTCGACCGGGGTCCTGGTGTCGATCGCGGCACGCAGCGGCCGGCGCATGGCCCGCCAGTAGGCGGTCGGGGCGAGCCGCACGAGCGCGTCGATCAGTCGCGCCTCCCGTCCCACCATCGTGCGGGCGGCCCGGCGTTCGGTGGCGCGGACGATGCGGGCGGCCGCGTCGGCGGGGTCGGTGTGGTACATCGCGGCCTGCGCGGCGGCGGCGCGGGCGGCGACCGCGGGGTCGATCGCGGCCGCGTACCGCCCGTGCAGGATGATGCCGGTGCGCACGCCCGCCGGGTAGACCGCGCCGACCGAGACAGTCGTCCCCTCGAGCTCGTGGCGCAGCGCCTCGGAGAAGCCGCGGACGGCGAACTTGCTCAGCGCGTACGGGATGCGGCCGGCGGGAGCGGCCAGGGCGTACACGCTCGCCAGGTGCGTGATGTGGGCGGCCGGCGCGGCACGGAGCGACGGCAGCAGGGCCTTGGTGATCGACACCGTGCCCCAGAGGTTCACGTCGGTCAGCCAGCGCATCTCCTCCATGGTCAGCTGGTCGAGGTCGCCGAGCATGGACGAGCCGGCGCACGTGATCAGGGCGGTGATCCGCGGATGCACGGCGGCGATCTGCGCGGCGGTCGCGAAGACCGCGTCGTCGTCGCGGAGGTCGACCACGTGCGTCGTGACGGTGGTGCCGGCCAGCTCGGTCGCGAGGGCGTCGAGCGCGGCACGGTCGTGGTCGAGGAGGGCCAGGTGCACGCCGCGGGGAGCGAGCAGCCTCGCGATCTCGGCCCCCATGCCGTTCGCGGCGCCCGTGATGACGGTGGTGCTGCCGACCAGGTCGAGATGCTTCATCGCCGCCTCCCTGCGCGTGCGATCCGGGCGGTCGCCGACCGATGTCGGACGCCTGCGAGATGCTGGATGCCGAACCATTCTGGCCGAGACCGGGCCGCATCGATACCGGTACGCTCGTGGAGAGGAGGTGCCGGTGGGACGGACTGCGGATGCCATCGCCGAAGGCGTCGCGATCGCGACGGCCGCCGCGCGCCTCGCCGTGAAGAACCACATCCTCATCGGCACCATCGCAGAGGGCGGCGTGTTCGATCTCGACCGCTACGTCGACGACGCGCGCGAGGCCCTGCGCGCGATGGCCGAGGAGTCGGAGGAGGCGGCGGCCACCGTCACGGCGCTGCGCAAGCGGGCCAGGGGGCGGCACTCCGATCCGGTCGGCACGCACGACTACCGCGACCGCGATGTGCGCAACCTCCGTCGCCGCGCGAAGCAGTCGACCGGGGTGGCCCAGCGGCTGCGGGAGATGATGGACGACCGGCAGCAGCTCGAGGCGATCGTCGAGGAGGCGAGGGCCGCGGCATGGGCCGACGTCCGCCACAACCTCGACCGGCGGCTGCGCGTGGAGGGCATGCGACCGGAGCAGGACCCCGACTACGCGCGGATGCGCGAGGCCAGGATGCAGGCGCTGCGCCTGGTGGACCTGCAGGCGCTGTCGTCGGCGCAGCGGGCGAAGGAGAAGCGCCGCAAGAAGCAGGAGAAGGCGGCAGCGAAGGGCGACTGACCCCTCGTTTCGCTTTCGTCTCGCGACTGTTGTAGGCTGTTCTACGGCCCGCTGAGCGGGCTGGGCGCCCGTAGCTCAATGGATAGAGCATCTGACTACGGATCAGAAGGTTAGGGGTTCGAGTCCCTTCGGGCGCACACTGTGTTGAGACAGTGACGATACGGCCTCCGCTTCGGCGGGGGCCGTTTCTGCATCCCGGGCGGATGTCTCAGTCCGTGTCGAGCAGGCTCGTGATCGCGGGGTCGCGGCGGGCGACGTCGGACGCCGTGGTCAGGATGACCTGCCGCATGGCGGCGACCGCGACGGCGGGGCTGACGTCGGACCGGTGGGCCAGGCTGACGGTGCGGGTCATGGCGGGGTGGGCGAGCCGCACGGACCGCAACGTCGGCCGGTCGAACAGGACCATAGCGGGCACCACGGCGACGCCGAGCCCTCGTTCGACGAAGCGCAGCACGGAGTCCATCTCGCCGCCCTCCAGCACCAGGTTCGGGGTGAGGTCGGCGGCGCGGAAGGCGGCATCGGTCGTGGCCCGCAGCTCGTAGCTCTCGTCGAAGGCGATGAGCGGCAGGGTCGCCAGGTGGCTGAGCGGGATCGCGGGGGTGCGGGCGACCGGCGGGCGGGCGGCCGAGGAGACCACGACCAGTTCCTCCGCGAGCAACGGCGTGCGGGTGAGGCTGACCCCGGCCGGCGGCGGACCGTCGGACTGGGTGATGAGGGCCATGTCGACGGCGCCGACCGCGAGCTGCTCGACCAGGAGGCGGGAGCCGCCCTCGATCAGGTGCAGGTCGACCTCGGGGTAGGAGTCGTGGAACGAGCTGAGGGCTTCGGCGACGAGGCTGATGCACAGCGTGGGCGGTGCCCCGAGCCGCACACGGCCGCGCCGGAGCCCCGCGAGTTCGCCCATCTCGTCGCGGATGGCGTCGGCTTCGGCGAGCATGCGCTGGGCGCGGGGGAGCAGTGTCTCCCCGGCCGCCGTCAGCGCGATGTGGCCACGGGCGCGGTGGAACAGCTCGGCGCCGAGCTCGCGTTCGAGCGTGGAGATCTGTCGGCTCAGCGAGGGCTGGGCCAGGTGCAGGTGCTCGGAGGCGCGGGTGAAGTGTCCGAGGCGGGCGACTTCGACGAACCCGCGGAGTTGCTCGAGGTTCATGGCCATAGCCTACCCGTATGGTTTCCACTCGAACTATGCATTGGAGTTATTAGGTTGTCCTAACTAGCGTCGAGACCATGACTGCACCCGAACGACAGATCTCCACCACGGTCCTCGTGATCGGCACCGGCGGCTCCGGCCTGCGGGCGGCGATCGAGGTCGCCGAACACGGCGTCGACGTGCTCGCCGTGGGCAAACGCCCCCGTCAGGACGCCCACACCTCCCTCGCGGCGGGCGGCATCAACGCGGCCCTCGGCACGATGGACGCCGACGACAGCTGGCAGCAGCACGCCGCCGACACCATCAAGGAGAGCTACCTCCTGGCCAACCCGCACACCGTCGAGGTGGTCACGCGCGGCGCCGAGCGCGGCATCCGCGACCTCGAGCGCTGGGGCATGGAATTCGCCCGCGAGGACGACGGTCGCATCTCCCAGCGGTTCTTCGGCGCGCACACCTACCGTCGCACCGCGTTCTCGGGCGACTACACGGGGCTCGAGATCCAGCGCACCCTGGTCCGCAGGGCCGAGCAGCTCGACGTCCCGATCCTCGACAACGTCTACATCACCCGCCTGCTCGTGCGCGACAACGTCGTGTTCGGCGCGTACGGCTTCGACCAGGCCGACGGCACCCGCTATCTCATCCACGCCGACGCCGTGATCCTCGCGGCCGGAGGTCACAACCGCATCTGGCGGCGCACCTCCTCCCGACGCGACGAGAACACGGGCGACTCCTTCCGGCTCGCCGTCGACGCGGGCGCGCGACTGCGCGATCCCGAGCTCGTGCAGTTCCACCCCTCCGGCATCATCGAGCCGGAGAACGCGGCAGGGACGCTCATCTCCGAGGCGGCGCGCGGCGAGGGCGGCATCCTGCGCAACGCGCTCGGCGAGCGATTCATGGAGCGCTACGACCCCGAGCGGAAGGAGCTCTCCACGCGCGACCGCGTCGCGCTCGCCGCGTACACCGAGATCCAGGAGGGGCGCGGCACCGAGAGCGGCGGCGTGTGGCTCGACGTGTCGCACCTGCCGCGCGAGACGATCATGACCCGGCTGCCGCGCGTCTACCAGACGATGATGGAGCTGCAGATGCTCGACATCACGACCGACCCGATCGAGATCGCCCCCACCGCGCACTATTCGATGGGCGGCGTCTGGGTGCGGTCCGAGGACCACGGCACCGATGTCGAGGGCCTCTACGCGATCGGCGAGGCGTCGAGCGGGCTGCACGGTGCGAACCGGCTGGGCGGCAACTCGCTGATCGAGCTGCTCGTGTACGGGCGGATCGTCGGTCAGGCGGCGATGGCGCACGCCGCGGGGCTCGACGCCCAGCGGCGGTCGGCGGGGGCGGTCGCGGCGGCCCGCGCCGAGATCGACGACCTGCTCGCGGCCGAAGGGCGCGAGAACGTGCGCGCCCTGCAGCGCGCGATCCGCAACCTCATGACCGAATACGCCGGCGTGGTGCGCTCGGAGGAGGGGCTGCGGGCCGGGCTCGCCGACCTCGACCTGATCGAGGGGCGCATGGAGGACATCGGCATCCACCCGGACATCGCCGGGTTCCAGGACCTCGCCCACGCGTTCGACCTGAAGGCCTCCGCGCTCGCCGCCCGTGCCACGCTGGAGGCGGCGCGGGAACGGCGCGAGACGCGTGGCTGCCACAACCGCAGCGACTACCCCGACACCGATCCGACGCTGCAGGTCAACCTGGTGTGGTCGCCCGCGACCGGCGTCACCCGCGAGGAGATCCCGCCCGTCCCCGCCGAGATCGCCGAGCTGATGCGCGACGTGGACACCGCCGGGAAGCTCGTGGAGTAACCCGCCGTCCCGTCGCTCCTCCCGTCGTTCGTCAGAGCGATCCAGGGAGGAGCGACGGGGGCGTCACTGCCCCGCGGGGTCGTTCTCGCCGACCTGGGGCTGTCCGATCACGCCGATGCCGACCGCCTCGTGGTCGGGTTCGGGGTCGCCCTTCCGCTCCGGTGCCTTCGGCTCCTGGCCCGGTGCCTTCTCGGTGCTCGGCTCTTCGAGCTCCTCCGTGCTCGGCACCTCGGACGGGTCGGCGTCCTCCGGCGACTCGGCCTCCGGCGGAGTGCTCGCCTCGCCCTCGTCCGCGTCGGCGGTGGGGGCGTGCGTGGTCTGGCCCTCCGACGCCGGGGTCGGGGTGGGCGTCTGCGCCTCGGCCGAGAGCTCGTCCGTGGACTCCGGCTCGGGGGCTTCGGGTTCGGGAGTGCTGGTGGTCATGATCGTCCCTTCCTGCGCTGTCGTGCCTCCAGCGTGCCCCGCCGAGCGGCCGAGCTGAAGGGGCTTGACGGGCGGGCGGCCGGGTCCCCGACGCGCTCGGGTTAACCACGATGAACCGAGATGCCGGAACCCGGCGTAGCCTGGAGGGGTGACTGCGTACGTCTCGGCCTTCGACCTGTTCTCCATCGGAGTGGGGCCGTCGAGCTCGCACACCGTCGGCCCCATGCGCGCGGCCGTCGACTTCGCGCAGCGGGTCACGGCGTCGGGCGAGCTGGGCCGCGTCACCCGCGTCGGCTGCACGCTGTACGGCTCCCTCGGCGCGACCGGCATCGGCCACGGCACCCCCGACGCGGTGGTCGCCGGGCTCCGCGGCCTCCGCCCCGAGACGTGCGACCCGGCCGCCGTGCGGGCCGCGTGGCAGGAGTTCCCCGACGGCGCCGCCCTGCGCCTCGGCGGGGTCCACGACGTGGCGTTCGCGAAGGACGACATCGTGTTCGCGCCGCGCACGCGTCTGCCCGGTCACCCCAACGCCATGACCCTGACCGCCACCGCCGCGGACGGCGCCGTGGTGGCCGAGGACACCTACTACTCCATCGGCGGCGGGTTCATCCGGCGCGACGGCGAAGCGGCGAAGATCTCGACGGGCGCGTTCCCCTACCCGTACGCCGATGCCGCGTCGCTCCTGGCGCTGTGCGACGAGGAGGGCCTGTCGATCGCGGAGGTCGCGCGCCGCAACGAGATGGCGCTGCGCAGCGAAGCGGAGGTGGCGGCCGGGCTCGACGCCATCTGGGATGCGATGTCGGGGTGCGTCGATGCGGGGCTGCACGCCGACGGTGTGCTGCCGGGGATCCTCAAGGTCAAGCGACGGGCGGGCACGATCCGCGGCCAGCTCGAGGCGGTCGAGGCCGAGGGGCACCGCGAGCTCCCGGGCGAGTGGCTCGGGGCGTTCGCGCTCGCGGTGAACGAGGAGAACGCGGCGGGCGGCCGCGTCGTGACGGCACCGACGAACGGCGCCGCGGGGATCCTTCCGGCCGTGGCGATGTACTGGTGGCGGTTCCTGGCGGACTCCGGTCTCGGCGCCGGCAACGCCGTCACCCCGTACGGCGAGCTCGTCGGCAGCGCGCTGCTGGGCTTCGAGGGCACGCCGCCGCCGGTCACCACGGCCGAGGAACGCGAAGACCCGGCGGTCGCCGAGGCCAACCGCCGCCGCGGCATCCGTCGCTTCCTGCTCACCGCGACCGCGCTCGGCTCGCTGTTCAAGGCCAATGCCTCCATCTCCGGCGCGGAGGGCGGGTGCCAGGCCGAGGTCGGCTCCGCGTGCGCGATGGCCGCCGGCGGGCTCACGGCCGTGATGGGCGGCACGAACCGGCAGATCGAGAACGCGGCCGAGATCGCCATGGAGCACCACCTCGGCCTCACGTGCGACCCGATCGGCGGGCTGGTGCAGATCCCGTGCATCGAACGGAACGCGATCGCCGCCTCGACCGCGGTGACCGCGGCCCGCCTCGCCCTGCGCGGTGACGGCAGCCACTACGTGTCGCTGGATGCCGTGGTCGAGACCATGCGGCAGACGGGAGCGGACATGTCGACCAAGTACAAGGAGACGAGCGAGGGCGGTCTCGCGGTCAACGTCATCGAGTGCTGAGCGAGCGGGTGTCGGAGCCGGTCGATAGCCTCGGAGCGGACGTCGACGCGCGGCCTGTCGGACCCGGCGGATACCCTCGTGGCGGGGCCGGAGAGCGGGAGGGTGCGGATGGACTCGTTCTGGGAGCCGACGTCCACACGGCGAAGGCAGCAGCCGGTCGTCTCGGTCCGGGCGTCCTCGGATGCCCCGCCCATCGATGGCCGCTGGCCCACGAGCATTCCCGCGGTGGCGCAAGTGCTGCGGGAGGGCATCGACCTCGACCCCGGTGTGACCTTCCTCGTCGGTGAGAACGGCAGCGGCAAGTCCACCCTGGTGGAGGGCATCGCGATCGCGTACGGCCTGTCGCCCGAGGGCGGCTCGCGGCAGGCGCGACACCGCACCAGGGCGACCGAGTCCGAGCTGTCGAGCTGGTTGCGGCTGCAGCGCGGTATCGGCGCCGATCGCTGGGGCTTCTTCCTCCGCGCCGAGACGATGCACTCCTTCTACACCTACCTGGAGGAGAACCCGTCGACGAGCGGCGCCGAGGTGTCGTTCCACGAGATGAGTCACGGCGAGTCGTTCCTGGCCGTGCTCGAGAGCCGGTTCGACGATCCCGGGTTCTACTGCCTCGACGAGCCGGAGGCCGCGCTGTCGTTCACGTCGACGCTGTCGCTGATGGCCGTGCTGCGGCGCATCGCCGACGAGGGAGGCCAGGTGCTGTGCGCGACGCACTCCCCGGTCCTCGCCGCGCTTCCGGGAGCGACGATCCTGGAGGTGGGGGAGTGGGGTCTGCGCCCGGCGGCCTGGGAAGACCTGGAGCTCGTGCGGCACTGGCGCTCGTTCCTCGGCGAGCCCGGCCGGTACCTGCGACACCTGCTGGACTGAGCCGCGTCCGGCGGGAGGCCGCCGTCGTGCGGGTCGTAGGCTGGCGGGCATGACCGAGCACACCGCACCCCGCCGACGCGGTCGCCCGCGCGGGGGGACGGACTCGCGCGAGCGCATCCTGGCGGCCGCGGTCGACGAGTTCGGCGAGCAGGGGTACGACGGCTCGACGGTCCGCTCGATCGCGGGGCGCGCCGGGGTGGACTCGGCACTCGTGCACCACTACTTCGGCACCAAGGCCGACCTCTTCGCGGAGGCGGTCGGGATCCCGCTGCGACCCGACATCGACGTGCCCGGCATCGTCGCGGGGCCGCGCGACGAGGTGGGCGAGCGGCTGGTGCGCTACGTGCTGGAGGCGTTCGAGCGCCCCGAGGTGCGGCGCCGCGGGGTCATGCTGATCCGCACGGCGCTCGGCAGCCGCGTCACCTCGCCGCTGCTCGCGGGCTTCCTGGCGCGCGAGCTGATCGGGCGCATCGCGAAGCTGCTGGCCGTTCCCGATGCGGAGCTGCGCGCGACGCTGGTGGCCTCGCAGATCGCGGGACTGATCGTGACGCGCTACGTCCTGGCGCTCGGGCCCCTCGCGGCGGCGGACATCGGCGACCTCGTGCACCGCGTCGGTCCCACGGTGCAGCGGTACCTGTTCGACTGAGACCGCGGCTCCTGCCGTTGACCGTGGGGGCACGACGGGCGCATAATTCATCGCATGATGAATAACGCGGCGGTCGCGATCGCGCAGCTCCGGGTGCGACGGGGAAAGGTGCGGGTGTTCGACGGCGTCGACCTCACCATCCCGCGCGGACAGGTCACCGGGCTGCTGGGTCCCTCCGGCTGCGGCAAGACCACCCTCATGCGCTCGATCGTGGGGGTCTAGCGCGTCGAGTCGGGCGACGTGACCGTGCTGGGCGAGCCCGGCGGATCGCGACAGCTCCGGAACCGGGTGGCCTACGGCACCCAGGGCGCGGCGGTGTACGGCGACCTCACGGTGCGGCAGAACCTCGTCTACGTCGCCGCGCTGCTCGGGGCTCCCCGGGGCGATGTGGAGCGCGTGATCGACGAGGTCGGGTTGCGGGGCCAGGCCGGCCAGCTGGTCGAGTCGCTCAGCGGCGGGCAGTCCACGCGGGTCTCCCTCGCGATGGCCCTCGTCGGCGCGCCGGAGCTGATCGTGCTGGACGAGCCGACCGTCGGCCTCGACCCCGTGCTGCGCGCCGAGTTGTGGACCCTGTTCCGCGGCCTGGCCGACCGCGGCGTGACCCTGATCGTCTCCAGCCACGTGATGGACGAGGCGCTGCGCTGCGATCGGCTGCTGCTGATGCGCGACGGGCGGATCATCGCCGACACGACGCCCGCGTCGCTGCTGGCCGACACGGGCGCCGCGGATCCGGAGGCGGCCTTCCTCACGCTGATCGAACGGGACCGTGCGGCAGAGCACATCACGCGCCGATCCCGACGCGGTGCCCGGGAGCACGGAGAGGAGCAGGGGGAATGAACGGCCGCCGCATGTTCGCGACGGCGGCCCGCGTGCTGACGCAGCTGCGGCACGACCCCCGCTCGATCGCGCTGATGCTCGTCGCCCCCAGCCTGCTGGTCGGACTGTTCGCCTGGCTGTTCGCGGAGCAGGAGGGCGTGTTCGACCAGTTCGGCGGGGCGATCCTGGCACTGTTCCCGTTCATCGTGATGTTCCTCATCACCTCGATCACCACGCTGCGCGAGCGCCGCTCCGGCACCCTCGAACGGCTCATGACCACCCCGCTCGGCAAGGCCGACTTCATCCTCGGGTATGCCCTGGCCTTCGGGCTCATGGCACTGCTGCAGGCGGTGATCACGGTGTCGTTCGCGGTGGGGGTGTGCGGGCTCGACGTGGAGGGCGAGCTGTGGCAGCTGGGCCTGGTCGCGGTGGTCGACGCCCTGCTCGGCACCGCGCTCGGGCTGCTCGCGAGCGCGTTCGCGCAGACGGAGTTCCAGGCGGTGCAGTTCATGCCGGTGCTGGTGTTCCCGCAGATCATCCTCGGCGGGCTGTTCATGCCGCGCGACCAGATGCCCGACGTTCTGCACACGATCTCGGACTGGCTGCCGCTCAGCTACGCGATCGACACGATCAACGCGGTCGCCGCGGGCGACGGCGGGTGGGACGTGTACCGCCCGCTGCTCGTGGTGGTCGCGTTCTGCGTCGGAGCGCTCGTGCTCGCGTCGCTCACGCTGCGGCGTCGCACGGCCTGACCAGGCGGCCTCCGCTCAGCGCGGCGTGCGGTTCTTCGTATGGCGGGTGGGGGCGGCCGACCACGGGTCCTCCGGCCAGGGGTGCTTGGGGTAGCGTCCGCGCATCTCGGCGCGCACCTGCGCGTACGGCCCCGACCAGAACGACGCGAGATCGTCGGTGACTGCGAGCGGACGCCCGGCGGGGGACAGCAGGTGGAACAGCACGGGCACGCGGTCGTCGACGAGTCGGGGAGTCTCGGCCCAGCCGAAGCACTCTTGCAGCTTCACAGCCACGACGGGGCGCGCGGACGCGTCGTCCGCGTCGGGATAGCCGATCCGCACGCGCGAGCCGCTGGGCACCTCGAGTCGCTCGGGGACGAGGGCATCGAGGCGCGACGCCTCGGGCCAGGGGAGCAGCCGGCGCAACGGCGAGGCCAGGTCGATCCGTGCCGCGGGTGTGCCGGCGGCGAGGGCGTCGAGCTCGGGCCCGAGCCACGCGTCGAGGGTCGCGAGCAGGCCGGCATCCGACACGTCGGGCCACGGGTCGCCGAGCTCGCGCCGCACCAGCGACAGACGACGACGCAGGGTGTCGGCCGCCTCCGACCACGCGAACACGCCGAGCCCGTCGCGTTGCAGCGCCCGGCGAACGGCATCTCTGCCCTCGTCGGCGGAGGCACGCACCGGCACCGAAGCTCGCAGGATCGCGCCGATGCGGCGCTCGCGCCTGGCCTGCACGCGTCCGTTCGTGAACGCGGCCTCGACCCGGTCGGTCATCAGGTGCTGTGCGGCCCGCTCCATCTGCGCCTCGGACAGCGCCGCGGCGGCACGGATGATCGCTCCCGACCCTGCCGCCGCACGCCCCGCGGCGCGCGTGACGTCGGCGACCGCGATCCACTCCGACGCCGCGAGCGGTCCGCGCATCCCCGCCCTGGTGCCGGACGCGAGCAGGAACGTCGCCCCGTCCGCCGTGCGCTCGACCCGCTGCGCGATCCGCTCGGGGAAGGCGAGGGCGATCACGAGACCCGTGCCGTCGAGACCGGAGCGGACGCCCGGCGTCGCGGGGACCAGTCGTCGGAGGCGATCCGCGTCGGTGCGCCACCGGGCGTCGGGAGTGCGTCCGCTGCGGAGAGCGACGAGCGCCTGCGCCGCGTCGGCATCGGCGATGCGCACGTCGCCGCTCAGCAGGGCGACGACATCGGCCGCCAGCGCCGCACCCACGAGCGGACTGCCGTCGCGGAGCGCGCGGGCGAGCCGCGGGTCGGTCGGGATCCGCGCCAGGTCACGGCCCTCGACGGTGGCGCGTCCTTCGTCGTCGATCGCGCCGAGTGCGCCCAGCACCGTCAGGGCGTCCGCCAGGCTGTCGGCCGGCGGTGGGTCGATCAGGCGCAGTCCCGCGCCGCCGGGCGCACCCCAGCACGCGAGCAGCAGTGCGGCATCCGTCAGATCGGCCACCGCGATCTCGGGGGCGGGGCGGGCGGGTGCCGCGGCGTAGGTGCGTTCGTCGACGCAGCGCACCACGATGCCCGGTCCCTGACGCGTGGCGCGGCCGGCGCGCTGCACGCACGAGGAGCGGGGTGCGGCGGTCGTGACGAGTCCCGTCATCCCGCGGGCGGCGTCGCGCTGCGGCTGCCGCGCCAGGCAGCTGTCCACCACCAGGCGCTCCCCCGGCACGGTGAGCGACGATTCGGCGAGCGACGTCGTGACGATGATGCGCGGCGGGTCGGAGGCGCGCCTCCCGCGGATCACGGCGTCCTGCGCGGCGGCGGGGAGCTGACCGTGCAGCTCGCGCACGTCGTACGACCCGTCGGCGTCCCGGACGCGGCGGGCGATCTCCGCCACCTCGCGAGCTCCCGGTGCGAAGACCAGCACGTCGGCGGTCGAATCGTCGCGGGTCAGGTCGCGCGCGGCGGAGACGGTGGTGCGGGCGACGTGATCCAGGAACCCCCACGTCACCCCGCGCTCGTCGAGCCGCGGGCCGGGGCTCGGCGCCCACCGCTCGGTGAGCGGAAAGGCGGGCACCGCGTGCTCGACGACGGCAGCCGGACGCTCGTCTGTGCCGATGACGCCGGCGATGCGGGCGGCGTCGAGGGTCGCGGACATCGCGACGAGCGTCAGGTCGTCGCGCAGCTGCCGCACCTCCGACAGCAGCCCGATCAGCAGGTCGGTCTCGAGAGCTCGCTCGTGCACCTCGTCGATGATCACGGCGTCAACGCCGTCCAGGCCCGGGTCGTCGAGAAGCCGCCGCAGCAGCACCCCGGCCGTGACGAACTCGACCCGGGTCGACGGTCCGACGGAGCGCTCGCCGCGCACGGTGAATCCCACGCGCTCGCCCAGGGTGGAGCCGTCGAGCTGCGCGAGTCGTCGGGCCGCTGCGCGTGCCGCCACGCGGCGGGGTTGTGTCACGATGACGCGGCCGGGAACGCGAGAGGCGAGCAGGGGCGGGACGAGTGTGGTCTTGCCGGTGCCGGGCGGAGCGCTCACCACGACCGCCCTGTCGGCGTCGAGAGCCGCAGCGACGTCGGGGAGGGCGGCCGCGAACGAGAGCCCAGCGCCGATCGCGGCGAGGTCGAAGGCGGCGGACGTCATCGCCCCAGTCTGCCGGTTCACGACGTGTCCCCTCCTGCGCCGCCGGCCTCCGATCGGGCCCTCAGCCCACCCGAGACTCAGGAATCGAGGAGTCGTGTACGTCGCCGGACGCAGACAGCGGATGCCGCGACCCGGTGGGCCGCGGCATCCGCTGTCTTGTCGCGCCTACTCCGCGGTGGCAATCGCGCTCACTCCGCGGTGGCTGTCGCGCTCACGCCACTGTCCTGTCGCGCTCACTCCGTGGCGGCTGCCGGGGGCGCGGTCGGGGGCATGGTCCAC
>NZ_SSDQ01000045.1:0-8306 GCF_004794315.1 Microbacterium sp. PF5
GCTGCGCTGATACGCCCGGTCGAGCAGGCCGACGCGGCACCGCAGCGCCGGCCCCGGGTCCGGGCGTCACCCCGCGTCGCGCGGCCCGAGCACGGTGTCGATCAGGCCGTACTCCTTCGCCGCCACGGCCGTGAACACCCGGTCGCGGTCGGTGTCGACGCGGAGCTCCTCGAGGGTGCGACCGCTGTGCCTGGCCAGGATCGCCTCCATGTCGGACCGCACCCGCACCACCTCGTCGGCCGCGAGGATGAGGTCGGGGATCGCACCCCGCGACTGCCCGGCGGGCTGATGCAGCACAATGCGCGCGTGCGCGAGAGCGGCCCGCTCCCCCGGCGCCCCTGCCGCGACGAGCAGCGCCGCCGGACCGATGGCCTGGCCGACGCAGGTCGTGGCGATGCGGGGACGGATGTGCTGCATCGTGTCGTAGATCGCGAGCGCCGCCCCGGGATCGCCGCCCTCGCTGTTGATGTAGAACTGCACCGCGGAGTCGGGGCTGTCGGCGTCGAGGTGCAGCAGCTGTGCGATGAGCGCGTTCGCCACGCCCGCGTCGATGCCGGTGCCGAGGTAGATGACGCGTTCGGCCAGCAGGTGCGAGTACACGTCCATGACCCGCTCGCCGCGGGGGTGCTGGGCGATCACGTTGGGGATCGTGTAGCTGCTCATGCGTCCGCCCCCAGTCCCACGCGCGCGCGGCGTCGCGGCATGATGTCGGCCGTCGACTCCACGATCCGGTCGATGAAGCCGTACTCCTGCGCCTGCGTGGCGGTGTACCAGCGGTCGTGCAGGGAGTCCTCGAAGATCCGCTCCACGGGCTGACCGGTGTCGTGGGCGATGAGGCCGAGCACGGTGTCGCGCATGTGACGGAGGTCGTCCGCCTGCGCTTCGATCTCGACCGCGGATCCGCCGATGCCCGCTGAGCCCTGATGCATGAGGATGCGCGCGTGCGGCAGCGCCCGACGCTTGCCCGGTGTGCCCGCCGACAGCAGGAACTGTCCGGCGCTGCACGCGAGGCCGAGCGCGAGGGTCGAGACGTCGTTGGGCACGAGCCGCATGAGGTCGCGGATCGCGAGCATCGACGGCACGGACCCGCCGGGAGAGTGGATCCACAGGGCGATGTCGGCGACGGGGTCTTCTGCCGAGAGGCTGAGCAGCTGCGTCATCAGCAGCGTGCCGTTGTCGTCGTCGAGGGCGCCGTCGAGCACGAGCACGCGCTCGTGGAAGAGCGCGCGCCGGGCTTCCTGGCTGAACTGGGGTATGGGTTTCTCGTCGCTCATGACCCCAGCCTCCGCCGCTCCGGGAGCCGGTGGGTCGGTCTCCGCCGTGGGCGGATCCGCCGTGGGCAGAGGGCGTGTGCGCTGCCCGAAAGCCGCGCGTAACACCCCCGACTCACGACGCTCCTAGCCTCGAGCACATGGCGAGACAGAAGGCACCGGAATGGCAGTGGTCGGAAGACGGGATCAACTTCCGCACCCGCAAGTGGGTGCGCCCCGAAGACCTCAACGCGAACGGCACGCTGTTCGGCGGCAGCCTGCTGAAGTGGATCGATGAAGAGGCGGCGATCTACGCGATCGTGCAGCTGGGCAACTACCGCGCCGTGACGAAGCACATCTCCGCGATCACGTTCGAAGCGTCGGCGGTGCAGGGCGACCTGATCGAGATCGGCCTGCAGGCGACGCGGTTCGGCACCACGTCGCTGACGATGCGCGCGGTCGCCCGCAACATGATCACCCGCAAGCGCATCCTCACGATCGACGAGATCGTGTTCGTGAGCCTGGACGAGGACGGGATGCCGACCCCGCACGGCTATCGCGAGATCACCTACAACCGCGATCGCATGCCCACGGAGCGCATCGCCACCGGGACGGTCCGGCTGCCGAAGCTCTGAGCGGACGCCGCCGGGGGGAACGGCGTCCGCTCAGAAGAGAAGGGGTCAGGGGTCAGGCGGCCAGGGCGAGCGCGCGGCGGTGGGTGATCCGGTGCCCCACCCAGAACCCGATCGCGATGAGCCCGGCGAGCGCGACCCCGAGGATCCACGGGAGCATCGACGGCGCGGCGCCCGCGGTGGCGGTGGCGAGCGTGCCGGAGCCGTCGGCGATGCGCCCGTTGCCGGAGGCGAGGTCGGCCGCGCCCGCTTCGAGCGTCCCGCCGCCCGCGGCCAGGTCGCCCGATCCGTCCGCGACCGCGTCGGCTCCGGCGCTCAGCTCGCCCATGCCCGTGTGGAGGGCACTCGCGCCGGACTGCAGCGTGCCGATGCCGGTGGCCAGGGTGCTGGCGCCCTCGTCGAGCCGGCCGGCGCCGTCGTCGAGTCGCACGGTGCCGGCGTGCAGCGCGGAGGCACCGGTCGAGAGCGTGCCGAGGCCCTGCGTGAGCTTCGTCGCTCCGGCGCTGAGCTGGGCGGTTCCGGCCTGGAGCGCCTGCGTGCCGGCGACGAGCGCGGGGGCACCCTCCGGGGCGACCAGGGCGACCGTTCCTGGCCAGCCGAGTGCGGGGTCGCCGTTGGCGATGGCGTTGACCCCGGCCGTGACGCGCGCGGCACCGTCGGCCGCGCCGATGAGTCCCTGCGCGAGCGACGGTGCGGCGGCGGCCGGGGCCGCGAGGGCGTCGACGGCCTGATCGACACCGGCCGCGAGCTGCGCGAGCTGCTGCAGCTGCACGTTGGTCGGGTCGGCGGCGAGCATCCCGGCGAGGCTGTCCGCGAGTTGCTGCGATCGACCGGGGGCGGCCGTCGCGGCGTTCTGCAGCGCGGTCTTCGTGTCGGGATGGGCGAGCGTCTGCACCGAGGTCGTCACTCCGGCGCGGAGGGTGTCGCTCAGCGTGGTGGCACCCGCCAGCACGCCGGTCGTGTACTGGTGCGCGCCCGTCACGCCCGCCGACAGCCGGGTGGCGCCCGCGACGAGCTGCTGCGCGCCCGCATCGGCTGCGGCGGCACCGGCCGCGAGGTCCTGCGATCCGGCGAGCGCGGTCTGCGCGCCACCGCTCAGGCGGCTCGCACCGGCCTCGGCGTCCGCGGTGCCCGCGGCGAGGTCGCCCGCACCCGCAGCGAGGGCCGTGGCTCCCGCCGCCGCGGTGGTGGCACCGTCGCTCAGCTTCTGCGAGCCGTCCTCGGCGCTCGCGGCACCCGCGGCGAGGCCCTGCGTGCCGTCGGCGAGGGTCTGCGCGCCGTCGGACAGTTCGGCGGCACCGGCCGCGAGCTGCGCCGACCCGTCTTCTGCGGCGGTGGTGCCGTCGGCGAGCTCTGCGGCACCGGCGGCGATCTTGCTCGTGGTGGCGAAGAACAGCAGGATCATGGCGGCCAGCAGCAGGCTGAGCACGATCACGGCGATGCGCATGCCGAGGCCGTGCGCGTGGGGTGTTGCACTCGTCATTGAGGACTCCCGGGTGGTGTGTGGCGTCGTTGCCACGGGCGACTGTAGGGCCCCGGTCCCCCGCCGCACCGGAATTGCCGGACGATACCAAGTCCCAGCGCACGCGGGACTCAGTTTCTGGTGTTGGATGCACAAAGCGGCGTCCGCGCCCCCACCCCGCGAACGCCGCCCCGCGCCGTCGCCGCTAGCCCGGCAGGGAGGCGCCGCGGCCGGCCACCGCGACCGGGCCGGCGCCCTCGCCCGTCGAGCGCTCGGCGAGCACCGCGAACGCGCGGTCCAGGTCGGCGATCAGGTCGTCCGCATTCTCGAGGCCGATCGACAGCCGCAGCACGTCGGCGGCGGGTCGTGCCTCCGGGGGCACCGGACGATGCGTGAGAGCGGCAGGGTGCTGGATCAGCGAGTCCACGCCCCCGAGCGACACGGCGTGCGTGAACAGCGAGGTCGCCGACGCCACCGCCGACGCCGCCGCGTACCCGCCCCGCATCCGCATCGCGATCATGGCGCCCGTGCCGCGCATCTGCCGGCCGAGGATCCCGCGGGGATCCCCGTCGAGCCCCGGGTAGAAGACCTCGGCGACCTCTGGTCGGTCGATCAGCCACTGCACGAGGCGGCGAGCAGTGTCCTGCTGCTGCCGCACGCGCACGGGCAGCGTCGTGAGCCCGCGGTGGAGGAGATATGCGCCGAGCGGGTGCAGCAGCCCCCCGGTCACCGCACGCACTCGGCGCAGCGCTTCTGCGGTCTCCTCGTCGCAGGCGACGACACCGGCGATGACGTCGCCGTGGCCGCCGAGGTACTTGGTGGCGCTGTGCAGCGACATCGCCGCGCCCAGGTCGATCGGGTTCTGCAGCACCGGGGTGGCGAACGTGTTGTCGACCACGACCGGGACGCCGCCGGCCTGGCGCACCACGTCGGCGATGTCGGCGATGTCGAGCGTGGGGTTGGCGGGCGTCTCGACGACCACGAGCCCGGTGTCGGGACGGATCGACGCGGCGACCTCCTCGGGGCGGCAGTACGTGGTGTCGACGCCGAGCAGCCCCGAGCCCAGCAGGTGGTCGGTGCCGCCGTACAGCGGACGGACCGCGACCACGTGGCGGGTGCCCGTCGCACCGGTGCGGGCGAGGATCACCGCGGTCATGGCGGCCATGCCCGACGCGAACGCGACCGCGGCCTCCGCGTGCTCGAGCTCGGCGAGGGCCTCCTCGAAGCGCGCGACCGTGGGGTTCCAGAGTCGGGCGTAGACCATGCTGCCGTCGGCGGGCGGGCGGCCCCCGGTGGCCATGGCCTCGTACGAGTCGCCCCCGCGCTCGACATCGGGCAGCGGGTTGGTGGTGGACAGGTCGATCGGCAGCGCGTGGACGCCGAGCCCCTCCAGGTCGGAGCGGCCGCTGTGGACGGCGATCGTGTCGGGATGCAGCGGTGCGGTCATGCCTCCACGTTGCCGGAAACGTGAGAGAATCGCCGGAATTCGACAGCATCCGCGGGAACGGAGGCCTCATTCGATATTCTGTGCAACATCCGGCGGGTGGGAGGGCGGCACCTTGGCGAAAGCGCAACTCGACGAGACCGATCTGGAGCTGCTCGCGGCGCTGACCCGCGACGCGGAGATCACGAACAAGGCTCTCGCGCATCGGCTGGGGTTGGCCGAGTCCACGTGCGCGCACCGCGTGCGGGCACTGCGCGAGCGCGGCATCATCCGCGACACCCGTGTGCGGGTCGACGGCGCGGCGCTCGGATACCCGCTGCAGGCGATCATCAAGGTGCGCCTCGCCAATCACACCGGGCCGAAGGTGACGGCGCTCTTCGACGCCCTCGTCGCGGTGCCCCGCGTGCTGCAGGTGTTCCACGTCGCGGGCGTCGACGACTTCCTGGTGCACGTCGCGGTGGAGGATGCGACGGCGCTGCGCGACATCGTGCTGGAACACATCACGATCCACCCGGTCGTGCGCGGCACCGAGACCCAGCTCGTGTTCGAGCTCCGCGACGGCACCGGCCTGCTCCCCCGCTAGCTCATCCCCTTCCCGTCACCGACCGCTCTTACCCGTTCTGCCTCTCTCCGCACTTGTGTCGCAGTGAGCCGGTTGGTCGTGATGCCGACAACGATCGCTGCCCCGATCCCAACCGGGACACCGAGGGGCGACGGCAGGAACAGGGCCGCCGCGAGGAATGCCACGGGGAGCATCAGCATCCCGACGACGAACACGGCAGGGGGCGCATTGGTACTCATGCGCGGGCGTGGAGTCCTCTTCGTCGCCTCCACCATCGCCCTCCTCTGGCTCGCCTGACTGGAGCTCCCACCAGACTAGCGTCGTCAAATGAGGACACTGGTATACCTTCTCTCCGGTCGATGGGAGGACATGAGAAGCGGCGCGGGGCGTGCCGTCCGGCGGGCCGACGCGGAAAGATGGAGTGCACGCCAGCAAAGGAGCACCATGAGCCGCAGTGCCACCGCCGCCACGAACGCCGTCCGCGAGATGCGCGACTTCCTGTTCGAGCACGCCACGGACTATGCCGCCGCGCGGGCGGGATTCGCGTGGCCGCAGGTCGACGAATTCAACTTCGCCCTGGAGTGGTTCGACGTGGTGGCCGCCGAGAATCCGCAGCGCCCCGCCGTGCAGATCGTCGACGCCGACCTTCGCCTGCGGTCGTGGACGTACGGCGAGCTCTCCGCCCGCTCCGACCAGGTCGCATCCTGGCTCGCGGGGCTCGGCATCCGCCGCGGCGACCACGTGATCGTGATGCTCAACAACACGATCGAGCTGTGGGAGGTGATGCTGGCGATCACCAAGATCGGGGCGGTGTCGATCCCGACGTCCACGCTGCTGTCGGCCACCGACCTCGCCTATCGCGTGGAGCACGGCCGCGCCAGCGCCGTCGTCACCCTCGGGACTCTCGCCGAACGGGTCGACGATCTCGGCCCCGACATCCTCCGCATCGGCGTCGGCGAGGCCCCGCCCGCCTGGGCCCGCTACGCCGACTCCGCCGCCGCGCCCGCCGCGTTCGAGCCGGACGGCCCGACCCCCGCGTCCGACACCGCACTGCTGTACTTCACCTCGGGCACCACGAACCGGCCGAAGCTCGTGCAGCACACCCACGTCTCGTATCCGGTCGGGCACCTGTCGACCATGTGGTGGCTCGGGGTCCGCCCCGACGACGTGCACCTCAACATCTCGTCGCCCGGGTGGGCGAAGCACGCGTGGTCGAGCTTCTATTCGCCGTTCCTGGCCGAGGCCACCGTGTTCGTCTACGACTACGCCCGGTTCGACGCGAACACGCTCATGCAGGTCATGGACACCCACCACGTGTCGACGTTCTGCGCCCCGCCGACCGTGTGGCGCATGCTCATCCAGGCCGACCTGGGCCGCCTGACGCACCCTCCGCGCGAGCTGGTGGGCGCCGGCGAGCCCTTGAACCCCGAGGTCATCGACCGGGTGCGGGAGGCCTGGGGCGGCACCATCCGCGACGGTTTCGGCCAGACCGAGATGACGGCGTGCATCGGCAACTCCCCCGGGCAGCCGGTGAAGATCGGCTCGATGGGCCGCCCGTTGCCGGGATACCCGGTGGTGCTGCTCGACCCCGCCACGGGCGCGGTGGTCGAGCGGGAGGGCGAAATCGCGCTCGACCTGTCGCGCGCGCCGCTCGGACTCATGGCGGGGTACTACGACGACCCGGAGAAGACGGCGGAGTCACGCGCCGGCGGCTACCACCACACGGGCGACATCGCGGTGCGCGACGACGACGGCTACCTCACCTACATCGGGCGCTCCGACGACGTGTTCAAGGCCTCGGACTACAAGATCTCGCCGTTCGAGCTCGAGTCGGTGCTCCTGGAGCACGAGCTCGTGGTCGAGGCGGCCGTGATCCCCAGCCCCGACCCGACGCGGCTCGCGGTGCCGAAGGCGTACGTGTGCCTGACCGCGGATGCGGCGGACGAGACGGCCGCGGCGCGATCCGTGTTCGCGTACGCGCACGAGCGCCTGTCGTCGCACCTGTGGGTGCGGATCATCGAGTTCGTGCCGGAGCTGCCGAAGACCATCTCGGGCAAGATCCGTCGCGTGGAGCTGCGGGCGCGCGAGGCCGAGCGCGTCGCGTCGGGCGACGACTCACGGCAGCACCGCGACCGCGACTACCGCTGAGCGCTCAGGAGACGACGGCGACGGGCGACGTGGGCGTCGACGACGTCGCCGCCTTGACGACCGCGGCGACCTTCGGCGTCCCGGTCTTCGCGGGAGCCGCGGCCACCGGAAGCGCCTCGGCCGGCGCCTCGCTGCGGCGCGTCAGCCCCGCGGCGCCCACCATGCCGCGCACGACGCCGCCGATCGTGAGCATCAGCACGAGCGCGGAGCCCGAGATGATCAGCGGCAGCCACTGGCTGCCGAAAGACGCGGTGACGCTCAGCAGCGCCCCGACGATCCAGACCCCGACGGCCCCGCCGGTGAGACCACCGGCACCCCGCGCGATCGCGATCCCGGCGACGATCGCGCAGATCACGGCGATCGCCGCGCCCACGTATCCGATCGGAATCAGGACCGCTGCCAGCTCGCTGGCCACCCTCAATGTCGTCATGTTGACCCCCCGGTCTGCGGAATTCCCGCATTCTCGACACTAGAAGTGTGTCCCCTCCGGGCCATCCGTCTCAAGTCCGATCCGCATCATCCTCCAGAGGGATATATCGGCTGGATCGGCAACGCACACGAACGCCCCGCGGCCCTGGCGAGGACCGCGGGGCGCTCCGGAGGCATGGCGTCTCACCGGCTCCGCCAGGGACGCCGGGCACCGGCCTGGCCTACTGCTGCGCCGGAGCCTGGAACGCGTCCAGGATCCACCGGTTCTCCGCCTGCTGCCGCGGCTGCATCCCCAGCGGCACCGACTGCCGCTGTGGCACCGACTGCTGCACCGGAGCCTGGAACCCGTCCAGGATCCACCGGTTCTCCGCCTGCTGCC
>NZ_SSDQ01000046.1:0-65915 GCF_004794315.1 Microbacterium sp. PF5
GACGGTGCGCTCGCCCGGCGCCTGGCGACCCTCGCCCCGCTCGTGCTCGACGCCGCCGAAGCCGGAGACGACGTCGCCGCCGCGATCGCGACCGAGGCCGTGCGCCTGCTCACCACCAGCGCGGTCGCCGCCTCCGCCGTCACGACCGACGTGGCCGTGCACGGCGGGCTCGCCGATCACGCCTGGTTCCGCGACACCCTGAGCTCCTCCCTGCGTGCGGCCGGCCGTCGTGTCGTCCCGGCGCGGGGCGATGCCCTGGCCGGCGCGCTGCTGCTGACCCGCCGCGTCGACCTCCCTCACGAAAGGTTCGTGCACCGTGCCGAATGACGACTCCCGCCTCGCCGCCCTCCTCTCCGTCCTGGAGACGCTCGACACCGAGGCGTCGACGACCGAGCGCGGCGACCTCGACCTGCTCGAGACGACCGAGCTCGTGCGCCGCATGAACGCCGAGGACCGCCGGGTGCCCGAGGCCGTCGCCGAGCGGACGGCCGAGATCGCCGCCGCGGTCGACGGCATCACGGAGCGGTTCCGCCGCGGGGGACGCCTGATCTACATCGGCGCGGGGACGGCCGGGCGCATCGGCGTGCTCGACGCCAGCGAATGCCCGCCCACCTTCGGCACCGACCCCTCCATGGTGGTCGGCCTGATCGCGGGCGGCGAGACCGCGATCCGCTCCGCCGTCGAGAACGCCGAAGACGACGAGGAGGCCGCCGGTGACTCGCTGCGCGCGCTCGACCTCACCGAGCGCGACACGGTGGTCGGCATCTCCGCGTCCGGTCGCACGCCGTACGTCGTCGGTGGGCTCGAGTACGCCCGCAGCGTCGGCGCGCTGACCGTGGCGATCGCGTCGAACGCGAACTCGGCGATCGGCGCGGTGGCCGACATCCCGATCGAGGTCGTGACCGGGCCCGAGTTCATCTCCGGCTCCACGCGCCTGAAGTCGGGCACGGCGCAGAAGCTCGTGGTCAACATGCTCACCACGCTCTCCATGATCAAGCTCGGCAAGACGTACCGCGGCGTCATGGTCGACCTGCTCGCCACCAACGAGAAGCTGCACGCGCGGTCGATCCGCACCGTGTCGCAGCTGTCGGGGGTCGGCGTCGACGAGGCCGCCTCGGCACTGCAGCAGGCGCAGGGCTCGGTCAAGCTCGCCTTGCTCATGCTCGCCACGGCTGCTCCCGCCGAGACCGCCGCGACCGCGCTCGCCGGTGCCGACGGCATCCTCCGCGACGCGATCTCCGCCCTCGCCTGACCCCCGCCCGCGACGGATGCGGGCGGAGGACGCGGCTCGTCAGTGGCCGCAGGTGCAGTCGGCCCCGCCGCCGCAGCACGACGAGGCCGCGGCGCCGCCGTGGGCCTGCGACGACTCGGGCACGTCCATCGCCGGGTTCTGGTCGAGGAAGCCGTAGGGCTTGAACCAGAAGCCCGCATAGTCGACGGGCATGATCGGCCAGTCCTCCGGGCGGGGGAAGTGCGTGAGGCCGAACGTGTGCCACAGCACCAGATCTTCGCCGTCGATGCGACGGTCGCCCGCGCTGTACTCGGGGAGGCCGGAGCCGCCCTGGTGCGCGTTGGGGTAGCGGCCGGCCGGCCAGATCTGCCCGTGCTCGTAGCGCGTCGCCCACAGGTGCTTGGTCGCGAACGTCGCCCGCGCCGCCACCGACGAGGCGGGGTCGGCCATCAGCAGTGCGGTCGGCTCCGGCACCAGGTGGTAGGCAGTGGGTCGGCCGACGTGGTTCGTGCGCGAGGCGCTCTGCACCTCCCACACCCGGGCGACCGAGGTGTCGGCCTCGCGCTGTGCGGCGTGCTCGGTCTCCAGCACCGTCTCCGACCAGGAGAACGCGTTGCCGAAGGGGTTCTCCGGTCCCATCGGCACCCGCTGCGCGTCGACCTCGACGAGCCGGTTGTCGGAGCCGTCGATCGCCACGTCGAGCCGGGCGCAGAAGAGGTGCTGGTGCACGGGGGCGAACACCCCTGGCGCGAGCTCGGTGGCGTGCTTCTGCCGCACGCCCGGCTCCCCGGCGCCCGCGAACACGATGCCCGTGGCCTTGGCGACCACCTCGATCGAGCCGTCCAGTCCGAAGTTCCAGTAGAAGCCGTAGTCGTAGTTGCCGATCGTGGAGAAGTACGACACCACGAAGCGCCGGGAGCGCCGCACGTCGGATCGGCCCGCGAGATCGGTGTGCTTCCACAGGATCCCGAAGTCCTCCTCGTGCATGCAGATCACGTTCGGGATGCGCACCGGGTGGCCGTGGTCGTCGGCGACGTAGCCGTCGAGGTAGCGGATCACGCCGAGGCAGTCGCACCCCAGTTCCAGGTGGTTGGCGTTCTTGCCGAGCAGGTACTCGCCCGCGTCGAAGTAGCTGATCCAGAATCGCCCGGGGGCCGTGTCGCCGTAGGGCACCACCATCTCGGGCACGCTCGCGCGATGCAGCACGGAGCGCCCCTGGAACGAGACATCGTGCAGCACGAGGCCCTCGCGGGCGTTGAAGCCGACGCGCATCGACCAGCCCTCCCACTCGACGAGCGAGCCGGACACGTGGAAGCTCGTGCCCTGCGGCTGGGTGATCTCGATGGGCATGAGCGTCGTGCGCGCCTCGCCCTGCACCTCGGGGTAGTAGTTGCCGTGACCGGCGGGCACCGGCACATCCCCCTCGTCCTCCACGCGGATCACGCTGTTCGCGGTGAGGTCGATGTGCACGATCAGACCCTCGACCGGGTGTGCCCACGGCGAGTCGTTCTCGTCGTACTTGAGGAAGGTGAGCGAGCGGATGACCCGGCGGCCCACCTCGTCGGCGCGACCCGTGTAGCCGGGGGCGAGGGGGGAGCAGAACGCGAGGTCGATGTGCTCCGCGAGGCCCCGTCGCTCCATGGCGGCCCGCCACTCGGGCGACGCCTTCGCGATGGCCTCGGCCCGCTCGTACTCCTCGAACAGGTACTGCGGCTGACCGTACGGCGGGGCGTCGTTGGGCACGCGCTCGCTGCGCACGATCTCCCCGCGCGTGATCGACACGATCACCTCGGTGGCGACGCCCGTGGCGGTGTCGAGCAGCGTCACGTCGGCGCGGCGATCGATGGGGGAGCCGGGGCTCCACGCCGCGAGCTCCTCCTTGGTGGCCTCGTCGGGCAGCAGCATCGGCACGCGGGTGGTCTCGGTCATCAGTCCGGCCGCCTCCAGCACCGCGCGGGCGGCGGCGATCTCGGCACCGGTGAGCGGGTCGAGCGGGTGCGGAACCGCGATCTTCTCGACGGAGACGGGCTGCGGGGCGTGGTGGGACATCGTCGACCTCACTATTTTCGAGCAAACGCTCAAGAAACGGGATGGCACGATGATAGGCCGCGCGGACGCGCGTGCACAAGCGCCGGCTCGCGGGTCAGGCGCGCCAGGGGGCGAGGATGCCGTCGAGCACTGCGAGGTGGGCCGCGGCGGGCTGCGGCTCGGTCACCTCGACGATCTGCTGGCCGTACGTGATGGAGCGCAGCAGCGCCATGACCGCCGCGGTGGGCGTCTGCGGCCGCAGCTCTCCGTCGTCGACCGCCTCCTGCAGGGCCTCGCGGATGCTGTCCTGCCAGGTCGCGAGGGTCGGGGAGGCCGCATCGGGCGCGGGGGCGAGCGTGGCCAGGCGCCCCCAGAACCCCACCACGACGTGCGCCTCGGTGCGGGTGCGCTCGTCGACCGGCAGCACCTCGCGCATCAGGGCGTCGAGGCGCGCGAGGCCGCGCAGCCCCGCGGTGGCCTCGGCGATGCGCTGGTCGGTGCGGCGGGTGACCTCGGCGGCGGCCGCGCGGACGACGTCGTCGAACCCGTCGAAGTAGTGCCACAGCGAACCGGTGGCCACCCCGAGCTCCTTCGCGACCGCGCGGGAGGACACGCTCTCGTGGCCGTCGCGGGCGGCGACGGCGAGCAGCGCCTCGGCGATCTGCCGGCGGCGCTCATCGTGGTCGACGATGCGGGGCACGTGCCCATCCTCTCGTAGACGGTCGGGTCTAGCGATATTGAGCGCTCGATCAATATACTGCGACCGTGGAACCCCTCGTCCCCGCAGCACCGTGGCTGATGGCCGCGGCCGCGCTCGTCTCCGCCGTCGCGTGCGTGGCGGCGTGGCGGGCGGTGCCGTGGCAGGGGAGGCAGTCGGCGCTGGTGATGGCCGCCGGGATGCTCGTGCTCGCGATCCCCGGGGTCGACGCCCTGACGCGGCTCGCGCTCGGCGCGGTGCTCCTGGTCTCCGCAATGCTCGGCACCATGGGCGTGCGCGGCACCGCGGCCGCCGCCACCTGCTGTCACCGGGCGCTGGTGTCGCTCGTGATGGCGGTGTGCGCGTTCGACGGATCCGTCGTGGTCTCCTCGGTCGAGCGCGCCGTCACGCCGACCGGCCACGGCGGGCACGGCCTCGGGGGCGTGCTCTCGGCGCTCGTGATGATCGGGGTCGCCGCGGTCGTGCTGTGGACCGTGGCGGCGGCGTGGTTCGTGCCTCCGCAGCACCACGGTCGCACCGGGCGTCTGCTCGCCACGGAGTCGTGGGCGATGGCCGCGGGCGTCGCCGTCATGTGCCTCGGCTTCTGACCGCGGGGCGGGCGGGACCCGGGCGACCCGACCGGGCGGCTCAGGTGCGCGCGGCCGGACGCACGAACGCCCACGCGGCGACCGCGGCGACGGCGGCCGCGAGGGTCATGGTCACGGCCATGGTCATGGCGTTCGTGCCGCCGACGCCCGCCGCGACCGGGGCCAGCACGGGCCCGAACAGGAAGGTGGACATGCCGAGCAGGGCCGATGCGGTGCCCGCGCGCGAACCGTGGTGCGCGAGCGCGAGGGTCTGCCCGTTCGGGCCGCCGACGCCGGAGCACAGCATGAAGCCGACCAGGGCCGCGATCACCCCGGTCACCCCGGTCCCGGCGACGGCCAGCACCAGGAAGGTCGCGGTCGCCAGCAGCGTCGCGGTGCTGCCGCCCAGGTACACGCGGAGCGGGCCCCACCGTCGCACCACCAGCCGGCTCGTCTGGCTGCCCACGATGCTCGCGAGCGCCCCGGCCGCGAACGCCAGGCTGAACGCCTGCGGGCTCAGCCCGAACTCGTCCTGCAGCACGAACGACGACATCGACAGGTAGGTGAAGAACGCCACCCCGCCGCCCGCCGAGGCGCACAGCACCGCGGCGAACAGGCGGTCGTGCAGCACGGCGCCCGCGTGACCGCCGAGCGTGCGCAGGCCGCCGCCGTGCCGGTCGTCGGGGTGCAGCGTCTCGGGCAGGGCGAACACGACCACGAGCAGCAGCACGACCCCGACCGCCGCGAGCACGCCGAAGATGCCGCGCCAGTCCATGACCCGTGCGAGCTGGCCGCCCACCACGGGGGCGATGATCGGGGCCGTGCCCGAGACCAGGAACAGCAGCGACAGCATGCGCGACAGCTCCACGCCCTCGAACTGATCGCGCGCGACCGCGAGGCAGATGACGATGCCCGCCGATCCGGCGAGACCCTGCAGGAACCGCGCCACCAGCAGCAGCTCGATGCTCGGGGCGACCGCGCACACGGCGGACAGCGCCGCGAACGCGGCCACGCCGACGAGGAGCGGACGCTTCCGGCCCAGCCGGTCGCTGAGGGGACCGGCGATGAGCTGCCCGAGACCCAGGCCGATCATGCACGCCGACATCGTGACCTGCGCGAGCGCCTCGGTCGTGCCGAGCGACGCCGCGAGCTGCGGCAGCTGCGGCAGGTACAGGTCCATCGACAGCGGCCCGAACGCCTCCAGCATCCCGAGCACGAGCATCGCCCGGAGCGTGCCCATGCGGGCGGGCTCCGGGCGCGCCGGGATGCTCATCCGCCCGGGCGCAGCACGCGGCGCAGCCAGCTCTCCCGCGCCGCGACCGCCGCCAGCGACACCTCGGCCTCCGGCGAGAACCCGGAGAAGCCGTGGTACCCGCCGGCCCACACGTGCAGCTCGGCCTGACCGCCGGTCGCCCAGATGCGCAGCGCGTAGTCCACGGCCTCGTCGCGGAAGGTCTCGGCAGCCCCGACCTCGATGAACGCGGGGGCGAGTCCGGACAGGTCGGTGGCGCGTGCGGGGGCCGTGTACGGCGAGACCCGGTCGGTGAAGCGGTCGTCTCCGGCGATGGCGTCCCACGCGGTGTCGTTGTTGTTGCGGTCCCAGGCGCCGAAGCCGTCGTACTGCCGGGCGGACGGCGTCTCGTTGCGGTCGTCCAGCATCGGGCAGCCGAGCAGCTGCCCGGCCAGCCGCGGTCCGCCGCGGTCGCGGGAGAGCAGGGCCACCGCGGCGGACAGCCCGCCGCCCGCGCTCTGCCCCGACGCGATGATGCGGTCGGGGTCGATGCCGAGGTCGTCGGCGTGCGCGGCCATCCACTCCAGCGCCGCGTAGCAGTCCTCCGCCTGCGCGGGACCCGGATGCTCCGGCGCGAGGCGGTACTCCACCGCGACGCCGACGACGCCGTGCCGGTCGGCCAGGTCGATCAGCTCGGCGGTGCCGAAGAAGCGGGTGCCGAGCACCATGCCACCGCCGTGGATCGACAGGACGGCGGGCGCCGGTCCGGTCGCGGGGGCGGACGGCCGCACGATCGTGACCTCCAGGTCGGGCGCGCCGGCGGGGCCGGGGATCACGCGGTCCTCCCACGTCACCGCCCTGCCCTCGGCCTGCACCGCGATGGGCGGGATGATCGTGGCGAAGTGGTCGCGGTTGGCGTGGATGGTGTCGGCGCGCAGCGGGATGCCCTCCACGAGCTGCACGAACGCGTCGAGCCCGGCGACCAGCTCGGGGTCGTACGGCACGGGAGCGGGCGCGGTCATCGGGCGGCCCGCCAGATCCGGCGCAGCCACGACGACCGTGCGGCGAGGGCGGCCCGGGTGATCTCCGCCTCCGGCATGTACATGTCGAAGCCGTGCGCGCCGCCGCCCCACACGTGCAGCTCGGCCTGGCCGCCCGTGGCCCAGATGCCGAGCGCATACGCGGTGTCCTCGTCGCGGAAGGTCTCCGCCTCGCCCACCTCGATGTACGCGGGGGGAAGACCGGACAGATCGGTCGCGCGGCTCGGGGCCGCGTAGGCGGGGGCCTCGTCGCTGAACGCGAGGTCGTCGCCGAGCACGCACGACCACGCCAGCAGGTTCATGTCGCGCTGCCACGTGCCGATGCCGTCGTACTGGAAGCTGGCGACCGAGGTGTTGGTGTTGTCGATCATGGGGCACAGCAGCAGCTGCCCCGCCATGACCGGGCCCTTCCGGTCGCGCGCCAGCAGGGCGACCGCGGCCGTGAGCCCGCCCCCGGCGCTGCCGCCGCCGACGACGAGGCGCTCCGGGTCGATGCCGAGCTCGGCGGCGTGCTCGTGCGTCCAGACGAACGCCGCGTAGCAGTCCTCCACACCGGCGGGGTACGGGTCTTCCGGGGCGAGCCGGTACTCCACGTTCACGGCGACCACGCGGTGCTCCGCGACGATGTCGACCACGCGCGCGGTCTCCCACGAGCGGTGGCCGACGATCATGCCGCCGCCGTGGATGTTCACGAACCCGGGCAGCACCTCGGTCGCGGAATCCGCGGGGCGGAACACCGTGATCTCGATGTCGGGTGCGCCCGCGGGGCCGGGGATCACGCGGTCCTCCCACACGATCGGGCGGCCCGCGATGACGGTGTCGTTGTCGGGGAACATCCGGTCGACGCCCTCGCGCGGCAGCGTTTCGCGGGTGAGGGGAGGCTGCGGGTTCTTCGCGATCTCGTCCAGCACGGCCTGCACCTCGGGGTCGAACGGGACGGGCGGGACGGTGGGGTGTCCGGCGGCGGTGGCGGTCATGTCTCTCCTCAGTGGGGCGGGGGCGGCGTGGGGCGGGGGCGGCGTGGTGCGGGGCGGGTGTGTGGGGGTCCGCGGACGGTGTCAGGGGCCTTCGGGGTCGACCACGCCGCGGTCGGCCCAGAAGGGTTCGACCAGGCGGCGCAGCTCGTCGGCGCCGATGCGGTCGACGAGGTCGGCGGCGTCGAGGTTCGCGTGCAGCTGTGCCACGCGGGAGGCGCCGAACAGGGTGGTCGTGAGGGCGGGGTGCGTGAGCGTGAACGCGATGCCGAGCTGGGCCGGGGTCGTGTCGAGCGACTCCGCGAGCGCCGTGAACGCCGGCACGTCGGCGATGATCCGCTCCCGGATGTCGCCGGGGTCGCGGCCGATCTGGCGGTCGCCCTTCACGTTCCCCGCGAGCACGCCGCCCTCCAGGCAGTCGGAGGCCTGCAGCGTGAGGCCCTGCTCCCAGAGCCGCGCGAACGGCTCGCCGTCGGGGATCGAGCGCCGTGCCACGCTGTACTTCAGCTGCGCGATCTGCGGCCCGGGCACGCCCTCCGCCGCGGCGAGGTCGAGCAGGCGCTGGATGGACGACGCCGACCAGTTGTTCACGCCCCACGCGCGGATGAGTCCCGCATCGGCGAGGCGGGCGAGGTCGAGCACGAGGTCGCGCAGGTCGAGGTCGTCGCGGCGCAGGTCGCCCAGGATCACGAGGTCGGCGTGCTCCACGCCCACCCGCATCAGGGCGTTCTCGAGCTGCGGGCGGAAGCCGTCGTCGCCGAAGGCCTCCAGCCACAGCTTCGACGACAGCAGCCACTCGTCGCGGCGCAGACCCGCCGCGCGCACCATGGCCGAGAAGATCACGTCGGTGAACACCGGAGGGGCGCCGGGCGCAGAGTAGACGCCGACGTCGAAGAGATTCACGCCGCGGTCGGTCGCCTGGCGCAGCAGCTCGACGGCGTCGGCGAAGTCCATGCGGTCGTAGGTGTGCCACGAGCCGAGCGAGAACAGGGAGGCGTGCAGGCTGCTGCGGCCGATCTCGCGGCGGGGGAGAGGGGTGGTCATGGTGCTCCTCAGAGGCTCGGGTCGATGACGGCCTTGACCTCATCGAGGTGGTGCATGTGGGCGATCTTGGCGGAGGCCTCGGCGAGACCGACCGGGGCGCTGAACAGGTCGTCCCAGGGGAAGCGGTCGGCGAACGCGGTGAAGAAGTCGATGGCGCGGGCGTAGTCGGAGATGTCGCCGTTGAGCGAGCCGACGACCGTGAGCTCCTTGCCCATGATCGTGCTGAGGGGGAAGCCGTCGCCCGCGGGGCCGGTGGAGCCGACGATCGCGATGGTGCCGCGCTGCGCCGCCATGCCCACCGCGTCGGGACCCACGCTCGGGGCGCCCGCGAAGTCGAACACGTGGTCGGCACCGTGGCCGCCCGTGAGCTCCATGACCTGGTCGACGACGGGCCCGTCGCGGAAGTCGACCACGGCGTCGGCGCCGAAGCGGGCGGCGAGCTCCAGCCGGGCGGCGGGGGCGCCGACCGTGATGACCTGCCCGGCGCCCGCGATGGTGGCGACGGCGGTGGCGAAGATGCCGAGCGCGCCCGACCCCTGCACCACGACGCGGGAGCCGGGGCGGATGCGGCCGGCGCGCTCGAACGCGCGCAGCACGGTCTTGGCCGCGCAGCCCGCCATCGACGCCCAGGTGTCCTTCACCGCCGCGGGCAGCAGCAGCTTCGCGGCGCCGGGGGTGACGTAGGCGTACTCCGACAGCCCGGCGGTGGCGTACGGCGGTACGTCGGACCGCTGCAGGAAGCCGTAGCCGCGGCGCGAGCAGGCGACGGGTTCGCGCAGCACGACGCAGCCGTGGCACTCGCCGCACGTGGACTCCGACCAGCCGATGCGGTCGCCGGGGGAGAGCGGGCGGCCGAGGGCGTCGCGCGTGTCGGGTCCGGTGGCCACGATCTCGCCGACCATCTCGTGGCCGAGCACCATCGGGAGCATGCCGGGGAAGGTCATCCGGCCCTCCCAGATCTCGATGTCGGTGCCGCACAGGGTCGTGCAGGCGATGCGCACGAGGGCGGCGCCCGGCTCGATCTCGGTCGGCAGCGGGAGGTCCTGCAGGGTGAGCGGCTCGCCGTGCGCGGTGAGCACGGCGGCGCGGGTCGTGGTCGGGAGGGTCGGGGCGGGGAGGGTCATGCGGTTCTCCTGTCGCGGGACGGGTGGGGGATCGGGAACGCTCCGCGAGGGGCGGGGTGCGGATCCGATCCCGTGACGGATGCGGGCGGACGGGTCAGACCAGGAGCTGGCCGCCGTCGACCGGCACCGAGACGCCGGTGATGTGGCCGGCGGCGTCGCTCGCGAGGAACAGCACGAGCGGCGTGACCTGGTCGACCTCGGCGATCGTGCCGAGCGGGATGCGCGACTCCCAGGCCGCGCGGGCGTCGGGGTTCGAGGCGAAGTCGGCGGTGAGCGGGGTGAGCACCGGGCCGGGGGCGACCGCGTTCACGCGCACGCCCGCGGTGGCGAGCTCGATCGCGGCGGTGCGGGTGAGGGCGTCGACCGCGGCCTTGGTGGCCTCGTAGTGCCCGAGGCCCGGGGTGGGCTGTCGGGCGCCGATGGACGAGATGTTGACGATGCTGCCGCGTCCGGCCGCCGCGAGCAGTGCGCCGAACACGCGGAGCATGAGGAACGTGCCGCGCACGTTGACGCGCAGGGCCGCATCGACCGCGTCGACCGGGACCTCCTGCAGCGTGCCGCCGCCCGCGACGACCCCGGCGTTGTTCACGAGCACGTCGAGCCCGCCGGCGGCCGTGACGCGGTCGGCTGCGGCCAGGACGGAGACCTCGTCGGCGATGTCGAGGGGGAGGGCGGTGGCGCCGATCTCGGCCGCGACCGCGGCGGCGGCGTCGGCGTTCACGTCGCCGAGGAACACCTCGTCGCCCGCGGAGCGGAAGGCGGTGGCGATGCCGCGGCCGAGGCCGGACGCCCCTCCGGTGATCAGGATGCGGCGCGGGGATGCGGTCATGTTCGTCCTCACTGACGGTGCTCTGACGGGATGAGTCCGTTATATTCTACAACCATAGAAAAACACAACCCCGGTTGCTGAGCGAGGAGCGCAGTGACGAGACGAAGCACGCGAAGGAGCGTCATGCCCGAATCGACCCACCCCCGCCGTCCGCTGCAGACGGGCGGTGCCCCGGTGCCGCCCCTCGCCCTCGGCTCCTGGAACACGTGGGACCGCATGGCGCCGGAGGAGGCGGTCGCGCTGATCCGCCGCGCGGTCGAGCTCGACGCCGGGTTCTTCGACGTCGCGTACTACAACATGGGCCCGCACGCCGAGAACTCGACGACCGACATCCTGTTCGGGCAGGCGCTGCGGGCGAGCGGTGTCGACCGCGACGACATCGTGCTGTGCGGCAAGCTGTGGCTGTGGGACTGGCCGAACCAGGGGTTCCGCGCGCAGCTCGTCGAGTCGCTCGAGCGGGCGGGGCTCGACCGGTTCGACACCCTCGTGGTGGGCGACTACCTCGATGCGCCCGACCTCCCGCGGCTCGTCGCCGACGTGAACGCCCTGATCGACGAGGGTCTCGTCGGCTCGTGGGGCATCAACAACTGGCGCATCGCCGACACCCGCGCCGCGCTCGCCGAGGCTCGGACGCGCGGGCTGGCCGGCCCCGCGTTCGCGCAGCTGAAGTACGGCATCGCGCGGCGGTCGATGGCCGAGGGCGACGCGTACGGGCCGCTGTTCGCCGACGGCACCCTCACCCTGCAGGCGTCCGACGTGTTCGAGGGCGGCATCCTCGCCACGGGCCGGGCGCCGCAGCGCAAGATCGGCGCCGACGTGGGCGGCATCCGCGAGCGGATCGCGGCCCTGTACCCCGAGGTCGCGCGGGTGGCGGGGGAGTTCGGGGTGACGCCGGCCGCGCTCGGCATCGCCTTCTGCCTCGCGAATCCCGCCACCGCGAACGTGCTGTTCGGCGCCTCACGGCTCGAGCAGCTCGAGCAGAACCACGCCGCGCTCGCGCTCGTCCGCGACCACGGCCCCGAGGTGCGGGCGGCCCTCTCCGACGTCGCCGTGGACCGCGACGTGCGCGCGGACGGGGTGTGGTGACGGGAGTGGCGAGACGGGATGCTGCGCGCAGAGACAAGCCGGGTGCGCCCGGTGTCATGAGCTGTGCCCGTTGCCGCGGGAAACATGCTTGCGCTCTTTTTCCACACATGTAGACTAACCAGCACGACACATCGAGGTGGCGTCGATCCGGTCTCCCGGTCAGCGGCTCTTCGAACCTTCTTCACCACCCCTGCACCCGAGAGAAGGAACCATGAAACGAATGCCCCTCGCGCTCGCCGCAGCCGTGGCCGCGACCCTCGCGCTCACCAGCTGCAGCGGCGGCGGAACGCCATCGCCCTCCGAGGGCGGCGGCGCCGAAGGCCCCGACGCGCTCAACATCGGCAACTTCCTCGACATCACGTCGTGGGATCCGTCCCTGGCCGACATCGGGTTCGACGGCCCGTACCTCTCCGCGGTCTACGACGCCCTGATCGCCCTCGACGCCGACGGCGACCCGATCCCGTCGCTCGCCACCGAGTGGACCGTGGCCGACGACGACCTGAGCATCGACCTCGACCTCCGCACCGACGCCGTGTTCAGCGACGGCACCCCGGTCGACGTCGACGCCGTGCTCGCGAGCCTCGAGTACCTCAAGGCCGGCGCCCGCTCGGGTGAGGCCTACGTCAACGTCGACAGCTTCGAGAAGGTCGACGACGACACCGTCCGCATCAACCTCACGCAGCGCGACGACACGATCCTCTACTTCATGGGCCTCGGGCGCAGCTACATCGCGTCGCCCGCGTCGATCGAGGCCGGAACGCTCGGCAGCGAGCCGGTCGGCTCCGGTCCCTACGTGCTCGACAGCGCCACCAGCGTCCCCGGCGCGGAGTACCACTTCACCAAGACCGAGGACCACTGGGACGCGAAGACCTACCCCTTCGCCGAGCTCGCGATCTACCCGATCACCGACGCGACCGCCCGGCACAACGCCATGCTCAGCGGCCAGATCAACGTGCAGTACGGCGACGTCGCCAACCTGGAGCAGGCCGAGCAGCAGGGCTGGAACACCGCGCAGCGCGTGTCCGGCTGGGCGGGCCTGGTCATCACCGACCACACGGGGGCCAAGAGCGAGCCCCTCGGCAAGCTCGAGGTGCGCCAGGCCCTGAACTACGCGTTCGACGGTGCCGCGATCCTCGCCGCGGTCGGCAGCGGCGCCGGTGTCGCCACCAACCAGGTCTTCCCCGACGGAGGGCCGATCAACGACCCGTCCCTCAACGACGCCTACGCGGTCAACATGGACAAGGCGAAGGAGCTGCTCGCCGACGCCGGGTACCCAGACGGCTTCGCGATCTCGATGCCCATGTCGCCCATCTTCGAGATGTGGAAGCCCTCGGCGGAGCAGGCGCTCACCGAGCTCGGCATCACCGTCACGTGGGACAACATGCAGATGCCGGACTACCAGCTCAACGCGCCGAACTACCCGATGTTCATCTCGTTCCTCGCGATGGACGGCAACGACGTCGCCACGGTGGCCCGCCAGGTCACGAGCGTCCAGTGGTTCAACCCGGAGCCCGACTACGCCGAGAACGACGTCATCGCGCCGCTCGTCGAGAAGGTGCAGACCGAACGCGGCGACGCCCAGACCGCGGCCGTCAAGGAGCTCAACGAGGCCCTCGTCGACCAGGCGTGGTGGTCGGTCTGGTACCAGGCGAACAACATCTACTACACGGCGCCCGGCATCCAGCTGCAGCCCGTCGTGGGCATGATGTTCCCGACCCTGCGCTACATCACCCAGGGCTGATGCCCGCCGGGGCGGCCACCCGACACCGGCCGCCCCGGCACCCTTCCCCCTCCGACCCTCCTCACCCCGAGAGGCCCCCATGCTCCTGTTCACGGCGAAGCGGGTGCTGTCCGGCATCCTGCTGCTCGTCGCGGTCTCGATCGGCACCTTCTTCCTGGCGCACCTCGCGATCAGCGACCCGACCGCCTCGCTGCTGGGCACCACCGCGAGCCCCGCGCAACAGCAGGCCCTGGCCGAGAAGATCGGCCTCGACCGCCCCCTGATCGTGCAGTTCTGGGACTGGTTCTCGCACGCCGTGCTCCTCGACTTCGGCGAGTCGTGGCGCAACTTCCAGCCCGTCGGCGCCCAGCTCGCGATCAAGGTCCCCGTGACGCTCTCGGTGGTCACCTTCGCGACGCTCATCACGGCCGTGATCGGCATCGCGTTCGGCATGATCACCGGGCTGCGCCCCGGCACCTGGTTCGACCGGATCATCAAGGGCATCTCGGTCGTGCTGTTCGCGCTCCCCGGATTCTGGGTGAGCCTGGTGCTGGTCATGTGGCTCGCCGTGCAGCTGAAGTGGTTCCCCGCGGTCGGCTACGTGCCGCCGACGCAGTCCGTCGAGGGATGGCTGCGCTCGATCACCCTGCCGGCGATCTCCCTCGCGCTCGGCGGCATCGTCGCCGTGTCGGAGCAGCTGCGCAACGCCGTGATCGCGCAGAGCAGGCAGGACTGGGTGCGCACGCTCCGCAGCCGCGGGCTCTCCGCCGCGCGGGTCAACCTGCACATCCTCCGCAACGCCTCGCCCGCCGCGCTCACCGTGATCGCCCTCATGTTCGTGGGACTGCTGTCCGGCGCGATCGTGGTGGAGCAGATCTTCAGCCTCCCCGGCCTCGGCCAGCTCACGAACCAGTCCTCGCAGAACGGCGACATCCCGATGCTCCTGGGCATCACGGTCATCTCCATCGTGTTCGTCGTCGTGATCAACCTCCTGCTCGACCTCGTGCTCGGCTGGATCAACCCGAAGGTGCGCGTCGCATGACCACGACCGACATCCGCGTCGCATTCGACCGCGCCGCCCAGAAGCGGCGCTCGAGCCTGTTCCGGCGCTTCCTCCGCCACCCCGGCGGCTACCTCCCGCTCGCGATCTTCCTGCTCATCGTGCTGGTCGGCGTCTTCGCGCCGCTGCTGGCGCCCATGGACCCGAACCTCGTCGACCTCGCCGCCGCCAAGGCGCCGCCCTCGCCCGAGCACCTCCTCGGCGGAGACTCCACCGGCCGCGACATCCTCAGCCGCCTCATCTACGGCACCCGGACGACCCTCTGGGGCGCGCTCATCACGATCGTCACGGCCCTCGTGATCGGTGTGCCCACCGGCGTCGCTGCGGGCTACTTCGGCGGCGTGTTCGACCGGGTCGCCACCTGGATCAGCGACGCGCTGCAGTCGATCCCCGGCATGATCATCCTGCTCGTGGTCGCCGCCGGCAGCCGCAACAACTTCGAGCTGCTGATGGCCACGGTCGGCGTGTTCATGGTGCCCGGGTACTTCCGCATCGCCCGGTCGCAGACGCTCGCGGTGCGCGGCGAGCCGTACATCGATGCCGCCCGCGTCTCCGGGCTCTCCGACGGGCGCATCATCTTCCGCCACGTGATCACCGCCGTGTACCCGCCCGTGATCATCCAGACCGCGCTCACCGCCGGCATCGCGATGGGCATGCAGGCGGGACTGCAGTTCCTCGGCATCGGCGACTCGAACGTCCCCAGCTGGGGCGCCATGATGCTCGAGGGCTTCCGCCTGATGCTCACGTACCCGCTGATGCTGCTGTGGCCCTCCGCCGCCCTCGGCCTCACGATCGCGGTGCTCGCGATCATGGGCTCGACCCTCGCGGAGCTCGTGCAGGTGCGCACGCCCCGGGCCCGCCGCCGGAAGGACGCCGCGGTGGTCGCCGCCGCCGACGCCCCCGCCCCGACCGGGGCCGCGCAGCACGAGGCCGCCTCGTCGGCGCTGCGCGTCGAGAACCTGCGCGTCGTGCACGCCACGCCGAACGGCGAGACCGAGGTCGTCCACGGGGTCACCCTCGACGTCGCCCCCGGCGAGGTGGTCGGCATCGTGGGCGAGTCCGGATCGGGTAAGTCGCAGACGGTGTTCTCGGTGCTCGATCTGCTGCCCTCCACCGGCCGCGCGACCGCCGACGCGATCTGGGTGGGCGGCACCGACGTGACCGCGGCGACGCCCGCCCAGCGGCACGCACTGCTCGGGCGCACGATCGGCTACGTGCCGCAGGAGCCCATGAGCAACCTCGACCCCTCGTACACGATCGGGCACCAGCTGGTCGAGCCGCTGCGCCGCGTGCACGGACTCAGCCGCGCGGCCGCGACCGAGCGGGCGCGCGCCGTGCTCGTGCGGGTCGGTCTCACCGACCCCGACCGGGTCATGCGCAGCTACCCGCATCAGGTGTCCGGCGGCATGGCGCAGCGCGTGCTCATCGCGGGCGCGATCGCCGGGCGGCCCTCACTGCTCGTGGCCGATGAGCCCACCACGGCGCTCGACGTGACCGTGCAGGCCGAGGTGCTCGAGCTGCTGCGCGAGCTGCAGGCCGAGTACGGCATGGCGCTGCTGATCGTCACGCACAACTTCGGCGTCGTCGCCGACATCTGCGACCGCGTGATCGTGATGCGCGGCGGCGACATCGTGGAGTCCGGACCGGTCGACGACCTGTTCGCCGCGCCCGCGGAGCCCTACACGCGCGAGCTGATCGCCGCCTCGCTCGACGACGCCGCCGGCCGCGCCGAGCTCGACCGCCACCGTACGGAGGTGCCCGCATGACCGCCGCGACCGACACCGCGACCCGCCCGCTGCTCGAGGTGAGCGACCTGGTGGTGGAGTACGGGCGCGGGCGCACCGCGTTCCGCGCGCTGCACGGGGTCTCGCTCGACATCGCGCCGGGGGAGTGCCTCGGGCTCGTGGGCGAGTCCGGGTCGGGCAAGTCCACGCTCGGCAAGGCCATCCTCGGCCTGGCCCCTGTGACCGAGGGGAGCATCCGCTTCGACGGACGCGAGATCAGCCGCCTGGGCGGTCGTGCCCGCCGCGCGCTCGCCGACGACGTGCAGGTCGTGTTCCAGGACCCGTACGGTTCGCTCAACCCCGCCCTCACGATCGGCGACATCCTCACCGAGCCGCTGCTCACGACCGGCCTCGGCGCGAAGGCCGCCGAGGCGAAGGTGCGCGAGATGCTCGACCGGGTGCGGCTGCCCTCGGCCAGCATGGACCGCTACCCGAGCGAGTTCTCCGGCGGTCAGCGGCAGCGCGTCGCGATCGCCCGCGCCCTGGTGCGCGGACCGCGGCTGATCGTGTGCGACGAGCCCGTGAGCGCGCTCGACCTCACCACGCAGGCCACCATCCTCGACCTGTTCATCGAGCTGCAGCGCGACACCGGCGTGGCGTACCTGTTCGTGTCGCACGACCTCGGCGTCGTGCGGCGCGTGTGCCACCGGGTGGCCGTGATGTACCGCGGCGAGCTGGTGGAGGTGGGCGAGGGCGAGCAGGTCACCCGCGCCCCGCGGCACCCCTACTCCGAGCGGCTGCGCCTCGCCTCGCCCGTGGCCGACCCGGTCGCGCAGCGGGAGCGCCGGGCGCAGTGGCTCGCTCTGCGGGAGGTGCCCGATGCGGCGGTACGGTAGCTCCAGGCCGGAACTCGCACTCACCCGGACCCGGCCGGAAGGACGCCATGCCGAAGATCATCGACCACGACCAGCGGCGACGGGACATCGTCGAGGTGGCCAAGAGCATCATCCTGAAGGGCGGCTTCGAGGCTGCGACGATGCGCAGCATCGCCGCGGAGGCGGGGTTCGCGAACGGGGCTCTGAAGCACTACTTCCCCGGCAAGGAGAGCATCGTCGCGGCGACGTTCGAGACGATCCTGCAGCAGATGTCGGAGGGCGTGCAGGCGGCGGGCGAGGAGCCGGTCGCGGCCGACGATGCGCTGCGGGGCTTCCTGCAGGCGACCATCCCGCGCGACCGGGAGCAGATCGCCGCGGGGCGGGTGCTGCTGGCGCTGTGGGAGTACGCGATGGCGAACGAGGCGCTCGCGGAGCTGTATCGCGGGCACCTGGCGTCGTGGCGGCGCTCGCTGATCGAGCGGATGGAGGCGGCCCGCGACGAGGGGTCGATCCGCGAGCAGGACTACGGCTCGCTCGCGGACGAGTTCATCTCGGCGGCGGTGGGCGCGACCGTCATCAACCTCATGTATCCGGACGGCGACCGCATCGCCGACTACGAGAGCTACATCGACCGGTTCCTGGCGCGGCTGCGCTGATCGCGGGGCGCCGGTCCGCACAGGGAGGCGCCGCATGACCGCACAGACAGCTCGACCCGTGGTGTTCCTGCACGGCCTCGCCTCGCGCGGCTCCCAGGACTGGCCGGAGACGGAGTGGACGGAGGTGCTCGGCGACCGCCCGCGCGTCGTGATCGACCTCCCGGCGCACGGTGAGGCGGAGGCGCTCGGCGTGGTCCCGACCTCGGCCGTGCTCGACGCGCTCGCCGAGACGATCGGACCGGACGAGATCGATCTGGTCGGCTACTCGCTGGGCGCCCGGCTCGCCTGGGACCTCGCTCGTCACCCGCGCGTGGCGGTGCGCCGCCTGGTCCTCGGCGGGCTCAGCGCGGGGGAGCCCTTCGCGCTGGTCGACCTTCCGGCTGCCCGTGCCGCCGTCGGGGGAGGGGCGGCGCCCGCGGATCCACTGACCGCGATGATCGTGCACATGGCGACTCTTCCCGGCAACCGCGCCGGCGCGCTGCTCGACCTGATCGAGGGGCTCGCCACTGAGCCGTTCGCGCCCGAGGGCGGCGTGCCCGCGCAGCCGGTGCTGCTGCTGGGCGGCGCCGATGACGCGATGGCGGCGGGCATCGACGGCCTCGCCGCACTGCTGCCCGACGCCCGCGTGCAGCGGGTGCCGGGGGACCACCTCACGGCGCCGCACACGCCGGAGTTCCGCGCGGCGGTCCGCGACTTCCTCGCGGACTGAGCCGGGGCCCGTCGGACGGCCCGCACCCTGACCTTTATTTCCCACGTTCGTAGACAATCGAAAGGCACCCCATGACCGACACCTCCACGCCGGACGCCGCGCGGATCCTCGACATCGCCACCGGCTACATGGCCGCCAAGCAGCTGTTCCAGGCCAGCCGGATCGGCCTGTTCGCCGCCGTCGCCGACGGCGCAGACACGGTCAGCGCGATCGCCGAGCGCTGCGGGGTGAGCGAGCGCATCGCGCGCCTGCTCGCCGACGCGATGGCGGCCAAGGGGCTGCTCGTGCGCACCGACGGACGCTACGCCCTCGCCGACGACGCCGCGGCCTACCTCACGGGCGACGCCGCCGCGATCGACCTCGCGCCGTTCCTCACCTTCCTCGACGAGATCAGCTACCCGCACTGGCTGCAGTTCGCGCACACCGTCGACACCACCCAGCCGGGTGACCTGCAGATGGACGACGCCCGCTGGGGCACGTTCATGGCGGGCGTCATGACGTACAACCGCCTGCACGCGCAGGAGTTCGGACGCCTCGTCGACCTCTCCGGTGCCACGAACGCCCTCGACTTCGGCGGGCTCTCGGCCGAGTTCGCGCTGTCGGTCATGGCGCGCAACCCGCAGCTGCACACGACCTTCGTGTACGCGCCAGGGTTCGAGGACGGCCTGGCCGAGGCCGTGCAGTCCGCGGGCGTGGCCGACCGCACGACCGTGGAGGTGGGGGAGACCGCGACCGCGACGCCCGAGGGCTCGTACGACGCCGTGTTCGCCAACCACGTGATCCACCGCTTCTCGGCGGAGGAGAACGCGCAGATCTTCCGCAACCTGCGGGCGGCCGCGGCCGACGGTGCGACCCTGACCGTGCTCGACTTCTTCCTCGACGACGACGCCGAGCAGCGCGCGCTCGACGCCCTCCACGCGGGGGAGTACCTGGTGATCGACGGCACCGTGGTGTACCCGGAGTCCGAGGTGCGCGGCTGGCTGAGCGACGCCGGCTGGTCGGTGCGCGACACGATCGCCCTGCCGGGGAGCCCGCGGGTGCTGGTGGCCACCGCGGTGTGAGAACCGTGGTCTGAGACTGGTCCGAGGGGGATCAGAGGCGGGCGGCATGCGTGAACATGCCGCCCGCCGTTTTCGTGTGTGCCCGTCGCGTGACGTGCGGGGATGCGGGCGCGAAACCGCGCCTTCCCGGCGGGTTTCCGGCACGTTTTCGATCCCGCTACCGGGGGCCCGGGCGCTGGTGCGCGGATGCGGGCGCGAAACCGCGCCTTCCCGGCGGGTTTCCGGCACGTTTTCGATCCCGCACCGGGGCCCCGGGCGGTGGCGCTGCCGCCTCAGTCGCGCGCGAAGACCGTCCGGCCGTCGACGACCGTGCGCTCCACCGTGACGGAGGTGAACGCCCGCCCTGGTTCGAGCGGATCCTCGTCGAGCACCGTGAGGTCGGCGACGCGACCCGGCTCGAGCGTGCCCTTCCAGTCGGCGGTGCCGTCCTGCCGCGCGGCCTCCACGGTCATCGCGCGCAGGAGCCGTCGCCGCAGCTCGGCGTCGTCCACCCCGCTCGCCGCGGTCACGAGCCGCAGTGAGGCGTCGAGGCTCGGGCGCCAGTCCGGGGTCGCGATCGGGGCGTCGCTCGTCAGCGTGGTGAGGGCGCCCGAGCCGAACATCTCGGCGAGCGGCCAGGCCGCGGCGACCCGTGCCTCGCCGAGCTGGACGGCGGCCCACGAGTGGGTGTGCGCGGCGATCAGCGGCTGGATCGCGAACCCGGCGCCGATGTCGCGCATGCGGGCGATCTGCGCGGGCGTCGCGAGGTCGCCGTGCACGACGTAGTGCGGTCCCGGCGCGGCGGGTGCCGGGTCGAGCCGTTCCAGCACCGCGAGGAACTCGGCGATCGAGCGGTCGCCCGTGGCGTGCACCGCGATCTGCAGGCCGCGCGCGGCGGCGAGCTCGATCATGCGCTGGAACGCTGACAGCGGATCGCCGCCGCCGCGCGTGAGCAGGTGTCCGGTCGTGCCGTCGGCGTAGGGCTCGTCCGTCCAGGCGGTGGCCATCGGCGGGATGCCGTCGGCGAAGATCTTGACCCCGGGGATCGCGAGCCAGCGCGCGTCGGTCGAGGGCGGCGGGGTCTGAAGCCCGCGCTCGAAGTCGTCGAGCGTGCTCTCGCCGTCGATCGTGCCGAACAGGCGCAGCAGCGTGACGCGGGAGGTCTGCGCGCCCTCGCGGTGCAGCTCCACGTAGGCGTCGAGCATGTCGCTGCCGAAGCATCCCGTCTCGCCGTCGTCCTCGCCGGGGCCGATGCCGGGTTCGGTGTAGCTGGTGATCCCGAGCTCGGCGAGCAGCCGCCATGCCCGTCGCAGGGTGGCGCGTCGCTCCCCGGCCGTGGAGACCAGGCGGCCGGACGGCTGCTGCTCCGGCGGGGTGTCGGAGAAGAAGAGGTGGGGCCAGCGGGCGCCGAGCCAGGCGGCGTGCAGGTGGGCGTCGTTGAGGCCGGGCACGACCGTGCGGCCGTCGAGCTCGAGCGTGCTCCGGGCGGGGAGCGCCTCGGCATCGGCACCGGTGGCGACGATCGCCCCGTCGCGCACGGCGAGGGCCGACGTGGTGGTGTCGTGCGGGTCGAGGGTGTGGATGCGGCCGCCGCGGATGATCAGGTCGGCGCCGTCGCCGGAGAGTGCAGTGCTCATTATTCCACCAGTGTAGACGAAAAGAACGGCCGAGCGGGGACCCCGGACACCCGATTCGGCGCTGCCCTCGCCCGGCTTGTACGCTGGGGGCATCCCCCGAATCCACCGGCAACCTCGCGCGAGCCGGCGACCTCGGCGCGCGCTCACACATGCAAGGACGCAGATGAACGATTCCGCGGCACCCCGCGACGAATGGACGGCGAGCGAAGAGCTGGCGGAGCGGATGACCCCGCTCGTCGGAGCGCTCAAGCGGGAGCACGACGTGGTCACGTCGTTGCACGGGCACCGGCTGCTCGGCCTGTCGGCGACCGGTCTCGTCGAGGTGCACGACCGCGTCGCGCAGCTCGGCCACGAACGACTCTCGATCGACGACACCCTCGCCGTGCTCGAGGCCATCCACGCACTCGGACCAGGAGCCTCCTCGCTCGACGTGGCCCGGCTCGCGGAGGGCCACGCGGCGAGCGGCCGCCCGCTCGACGAGTACCTGGCAGAGGCGCTGGCCCCCGCGATCGGTGCCGTGCCCGCCGACCCGACCGACGTGGTGCTGTACGGCTTCGGTCGCATCGGGCGTCTGCTCGCGCGCATCCTCATCGCCCACACCGGCGGCGGCAGCGGCCTGCGCCTGCGTGCCATCGTCGTGCGCCGGGGCTCCGACAACGACCTCGTCAAGCGCGCCTCGCTGCTGCTGCGCGACTCGGTGCACGGCCGCTTCGCGGGCTCGGTCACGGTCGACGAAGAGGCCGAGCAGATCATCGCCAACGGCACCCGCATCCAGGTGATCTACTCCGACGACCCCGCCACGATCGACTACACCGCCTACGGCATCCACGACGCGATCGTCGTCGACAACACCGGCCGCTGGCGCGACGAGGCCGGGCTCTCGCAGCACCTGCGGTCCGCCGGGGTCGCGCGCGTGCTGCTGACCGCGCCGGGCAAGGGCGCGCTGAAGAACATCGTGCACGGCATCAACGACGCCGACGTCACGCCGGAGGACCGCATTGTCTCGGCGGCGTCCTGCACCACCAATGCGATCACCCCGGTGCTCGCCGCGATCGACGAGGCCTACGGCGTGGTCGCCGGGCACGTGGAGACCGTGCACTCGTTCACGAACGACCAGAACCTCATCGACAACTTCCACAAGGGCGATCGCCGCGGCCGCTCGGCCGTGCTCAACATGGTCATCACCGAGACCGGTGCCGCGAAGGCGGTCGCCAAGGCGCTGCCGCAGCTGGAGGGCAAGCTCACCGGCAGCTCCATCCGCGTGCCCACGCCCGACGTGTCGCTCGCGGTGCTGCACCTGACCTGCGAGCGCCCCGTGGAGAAGGAGCAGGTCAACGACTACCTGCGGCGCATCTCGCTGCACTCGAAGCTGCGCCAGCAGATCGACTACGTCGAGAGCCCCGACGTCGTCTCCACCGACTTCGTGGGATCGCACAGGGCGGGCATCGTCGACGGGCTCGCGACCGTCGCCCACGGCAACACGCTCATCCTCTACGTCTGGTACGACAACGAGTTCGGCTACTCGTGCCAGGTCATCCGGGTGCTGGAGGTCATGGCCGGGTCGCACCCGATCGTGCTTCCGGAGCGCCGCGAGGTCACGCTGCAGGCCTGACCCGCGAATGGGGGAGGCACCCGCCATGATGGGGGCATGACTCCCGCGGCCCTGCTGTCCGAGCGCCTCCGCTCCCACCGTCTGACCGCGCCGGCGCCGACGGTCGCCGACGCCGCGCGCCACCTGCTGGCCGTGCAGAGCCAAGACCTCACGGCCGGCCGGTGGGCCCTGGCCTGCCGCGCCAGGGGCGCCGTCCGCCTGCGCGATGTGGACGCCGCGTTCGCCCGCGGGGAGCTCGTGCGCGCGTGGACCATGCGCGGCACGCTGCACACCGTGCCCGCGCGCGACCTCGGCTGGATGCTGGAGGTCACGGCCGAGCGGCAGCGGCAGCAGGCGGCCTCCCGGCAGCGGCAGCTCGGGATCGACGCGGAGGTCACGGCGACCGCGGTGAAGGTGCTCGTCCCGCGACTGCGCGACGGCGGGCTCACGCGGGCCGAGGTCTTCGCGGTGTGGGAGGCTGCGGGCATCGACCCGGCGGGCCAGCGCGGCATCCACCTGCTGTTCGCGCTCACGATCGACGGGCTCGTGTGCCAGGGGCCGATCGTGCCGCGCTCCGGCATCACGCGCGACCAGCGGTTCGTGCTCGTCGAGGAACACATCCGTGCGCACGAGCGGCCGGACGACCCGCTGGCCGAGCTGTTCGTGCGCTACATCGACGGTCACGGCCCCGCGGGCGTCGCGGACTTCGCGTGGTGGTCCGGGCTCACCCTCGGGCAGTCGAGGGAGGCCGCCGCGCGCGCCGCCGGGCGCGTGACCGAGGTCGCGGAGGGCCTGTTCACCGCGGTCGCGCATCCGCGCCGGGCGCCCGCCGCGCCGTCGGTGCAGGCGCTGCCCGCGTTCGACGAGTACTACATCTCCTACGCCGACCGCACGCCCGTGTGCGACCCGGCGTACCTGGGTCGCGTCGGCCCGGGCAAGAACGGCATGGTGCGCGCGACGATCGTGGAGGACGGACGCGTCATCGGCTGCTGGACCCACGCGGCCGCCGCGCATACGGCCGATCCCGAGTTGTTCACCGAGCCGGGCGACCCCGATGCCGTGAGCGCCGCGCTCGCCCGGTTCGCCGCGTTCATCGACGGCTGACCCGCCCGGAGCGGCCCGGCGTCAGCCCGCGACCGGCACCGGGGCGAGCAGTGCGGCGATCTGCGGTGCGAGCGCGATGAGGCGATCGTTCGCCTCGGTCTCGGCCACGGTGGCCCGCAGGCCCTCGCCGGGGAACGGGCGCACGAGCAGCCCGTGGTGCTCCAGCAGTTCGGCGACTGCGGCGGTCGTGTCGCCCAGCGGCAGCCAGACGAAGTTGCCGCGGCTCTCGGGCACGGTGATCCCGGCGGCGGCGAAGGCGGTGACGACGCGCTCGCGCTCCTGCACGAGGGCGTCGATGCGCTCCTGCAGCTCGTCCTCCGCAGCGAGGGAGGCGACCGCGGCGGTCTGGGCGAGGTTCGTGACGCCGAACGGGATGGCGACCTTGCGCAGCGCGATGCCCAGCTGCTCGGGGGCGATGGCGTAGCCCACCCGCATGCCGGCCAGCCCGTACGCCTTCGAGAACGTGTGCGCGACGGCCACGTTGGGGTAGCGGCGGAAGTACTCGATGCCCACGGGCGAGTCGGCGCGGTCGTTGAACTGCACGTACGCCTCGTCGATCACCACGACGATGTGCGCCGGCACCTGCGACAGGAACCGGTCGAGCTCGGCGTCGCCGACGGTCGTGCCGGTCGGGTTGTTCGGGTTGCACACGAGGATCAGGCGCGTGCGGTCGGTGATGGCGGCGAGCATGGCGTCGAGGTCGTGGCGGTGGTCGGCGGTGAGCGGCACCATCACGGGTACGGCCCCGGCGGCCCTGGCCAGCATCGGGTACGCCTCGAACGAGCGCCAGGCGAACAGCACCTCGTCACCCTCGCCGGCCGTGGCCCGCATCAGCTGCGACACGACCTCGACCGAGCCGCTGCCGAGCACCACGTTGACGGGCTCGACACCGAAGCGCGCACACAGCTCGGTGGTGAGGGCGGTGGCCGCGGTCTCGGGGTAGCGGTTGATGGTGGCGAGCTCGTCGGCGATCGCGGCGGTCACTGAGGGGAGCGGGGGATAGGGGTTCTCGTTCGACGAGATCTTGTGCACGGGCCCGGTGGTCTCGGTCTGCGGTGCCGCCTTGCCCGGCTTGTAGCCGGGGATCGCGTCCAGGTCTCCCCGCAGTCTCAGCTCCGACATCCGATGGCCCTTCTCTCGTGTGCGCTCCTGCGGGCCGTGTCCGTTTGACAGGCCCGAGCGGACTTCATACTATCGCAATTGAATATAAAGAATGTTGTCAATCCGATCCACGGCGATCGGATGCGACGGAAGGAGCGGAGCGACGGTGCCCCACACTGCGGTCGATTCCCCGGAACAGCGCCTCGCCCTGCGCGTGCGCGCCATGCGCCAGGAGGCGAAGGACGTGCTGTCCCTCGAGCTCGACGACCCCACCGGCGCCGAACTGCCGGCCTGGGAGCCGGGAGCGCACATCGACCTCCGCTTCGCGAACGGCGTCGAACGCCAGTACTCGCTGTGCTCCGACCCCGGCGACCGCACCGCCTGGCGCATCGCGGTGCTCGCCGAGAGCCCGAGCCGCGGCGGCTCCCGCTACGTGCACCAGACGCTGCGCGTCGGTGACCCCGTCACGGCCTCCGACCCCATCAACCACTTCGCACTCGCGCCGGCGGACGACTACGTCTTCGTGGCCGGCGGCATCGGCATCACGCCCATCCTGCCGATGCTGCAGGAGGCCACCCGCCGCGGCGTTCCGTGGCGGCTCGCGTACCTCGGCTCGGCGGGGGAGCGCATGGCATTCCTCTCCTCGACCCAGCTCGCGGGCGGCGAACTGCTGCTGGTGCGCGGCGACGTCGACGACCGGCTCGACCTGGCCGCCTGGATCGGTGCGCCCTCCGCCGAGACCGGTGTGTACGCGTGCGGTCCGGAGCGCATGCTCGATGCGCTGGAAGAGCTGAGCGCCGGATGGCCGCGCGGGGTGCTGCACGTCGAGCGCTTCCAGGCGAAGACCTTCGGCGAATCGCAGGGCGCCGAGTCGTTCGAGGTGGTCGCCAGCCGGTCCGACCTCGTCGTCACGGTGGACCGCGGGTGCAGCATCCTCGAGATGCTCGAGAACGCCGGTATCGGCGTGCCCAGCTCCTGCCTGGAGGGCGTGTGCGGCACGTGCGAGACCGCCGTCGTCGACGGGGCGCCCGAGCACCGCGACTCGATCCTCACCCCCGACGAGCGCGAGAGCAACGAGACGATGATGATCTGCGTCTCCCGTTCGCTCGGCGACCGTCTCGTCCTCGACATCTGACCCCCCACGAACGGAGCGACCATGGACACCGGAACCGCATACGGGCTGCGCCTCGGGCAGCCGCTGAACGAGCTCGCCCAGGTGGGTCCTGGCACCCCCTACGGCGAGGTGCTGCGCCGCTACTGGCACCCGGTCGCGAAGGTCGAGGATGCGACGACACGACCCCTCTCGCTGCGCGTGCTGGGCGAGGAGCTCGTGCTGTTCCGCACCCGCAAGGGCAAGGCGGGTCTGCTGCACCCGCGCTGCATCCACCGCGGCGCGTCGCTGTTCTACGGCGGGGTCGAGGACGAGGGCATCCGCTGCTGCTACCACGGCTGGGTGTTCGACACCGAGGGGCACTGCCTGGAGCAGCCGTGCGAGCCCGACCTGGGACTGCACCGCGATCGCGTACGTCAGCCGTGGTACCCCGTCGAGGAGCAGTACGGCCTGATCTGGGCCTACATGGGCCCGCCCGACAAGAAGCCGGTGCTGCCGCGCTACGACACGCTCGAGGAGCTGGCCGACGACGAGCAGCTCATCGTGAACGACCAGGGCGTGGGCGGAGGCGGCCCGGCACAGCTCGACTTCAACTGGCTGCAGCACTGGGAGAACGTGATGGACCCGTTCCACGTGCCGATCCTGCACGCCCGGTTCAGCGGCAACCAGTTCACGCCGGAGATGGCGCTGATCCCCGAGGTCGAGTACGAGTACACGCCGCTGGGCGTTCGGAGCATCCAGATGCGCGACCTCGGCGACGGCCGGCAGCTGCGCCGCGTGACCGAGGTGATCTTCCCGAACCTGCGTGTGGTGGCGAGCCCCAAGCTCGCCTCCGGACAGACGAACATGATCGGCTGGGTGGTGCCGATGGACGACACCAACTTCCGCATCTTCACGGTCGCGCGCGACAGCGACCCCGACTTCCTCACCAAGCTGCGCTCCACCCACGAGGGCAAGCCGTGGAAGGAGCTCACCGACCTGGAGCACCAGCGGCTGCCCGGCGACTACGAGGCGCAGAAGTCGCAGGGCGCCATCTCGCTGCACTCCGAGGATCACCTCACCACCACCGACCAGGGCATCGCGATGATCCGGCGCATGATGGCCAAGCAGCACCGGGCCGTGGCGGGCGGCGGCGACCCGGTGGGCGTGTTCTTCGACGAGTCGGAGCGGCTGATCCGCATCGAGGGTGGCAACTACTTCGAGGGCGCGCCCGACGCGCCGCTGCTCGCCGACGCGGTGGACGACTGACATGGCCAAGTACACGGCGCGGCGGCCCCGCGGGGACCGTCCGGTCCTCGTGCTGGGCATCAGCGACGTCGTCGTGATCGAGGGCGAGCCGGCCGTGCCGGTGAGCACGCACCACCTGTCGGCGTGGGGGCGGTGGGTGCGCGACGTCGCCATCCCCGACGCCGCGGCGCAGCGGCTGCACGAGCTGGCGGAGCACTTCGACATCGTGTGGGCGTCGGAGTGGGGCCACAACGCGCACACCGCGTTCCGCGAGCCGCTCGAGCTGCCGGAGGAGCCGTGGCCGTTCCTGCCCGTGCAGTTCGACAAGCTCGCGCACATCCGCCGGTACGCGGACGGTCTGCCGTGGATCTGGGTCGACGATCCGCTCGTCGACCTGAGCGGCGAGCCGCCCCGGTGCGACGACGGCATCGTGGTGCGCGTGGACCCGGCCGCCGGCATCCTCAGCCTGGACGTCGACGAGCTGCTGACGAAGACGCGCGAGCTGGTCGAGCGTCGCGCCGAGGAAGACGAGGAGAACGCATGACGGATGCCGTCGCGATCGTGGGAGGGCGGGTCGTCACGGGCCTGGGCGAGGAGATCGAGAGCGGCACCGTGCTGCTGTCCGACGGGCGCATCGAGGCCGTCGGCACAGGGCTCGCCGTGCCCGAGGGCGCCCGGGTGATCGACGCCGCCGGATGCTGGGTGCTGCCCGGCCTCATCGACCCGCACAGCCACATCGGCGCGCACGAGGAGGCCAACGGCCCCGCCGGGTTCGACGGCAGCGAGGTCTCGTCGCCGGTCACCGCCGGCGTGCGGGCCGTCGACGCCGTCAACATCGAGGACATCGCCTTCCGCGACGCGCTCGCCGGTGGCATCACCGCCGTGGTCGTGAAGCCGGGATCGGGCAACCCGATCGGCGGGCAGAGCGTCGCCATCAAGACGGCGGGAGGGCGCTCGGTCGACGAGCAGGTGATCCGCGCGGCGCTCGGCATGAAGTCGGCGCTCGGCGAGAACCCCAAGCAGGCCTACGGGGAGCGCAAGCAGCTGCCGTCGACCCGGCTCGGCATCGCCCTCGTCATCCGTCAGGCGCTGCGCGACGCGCAGGACTACGCGGTCCGGCGTGACAAGGCCCGCGCCGACGGCACGCCGTTCGCCGTGGACCTCGGAAAGCAGGCGCTCACGGAAGCCCTCGACGGCACGCTCACGTGGGAGCAGCACGCGCACCGGCACGACGACATCGCCACGGCGCTGCGCATCGCCGACGAGTTCGGGCTGCGCCTCGTGCTCAATCACGGCACCGAGGCGCACAAGCTCGCCGGCATCCTCGCCGCGCGCGACGTGCCCGTGATCTACGGACCCATCCTGTCGAGCCGCTCCAAGGTGGAGGTACGCGAAGCCGATCCCGCGAACCTCGCCGCGCTCGCCGCGGCGGGTGTGCGCGTGGCGCTCACCACCGACCACCCGGTCGTGCCCATCGGCCTGCTCGCGATGCAGGCGGCCGTGGCCGTGCGGGCCGGGCTGCCGAGGGAGACAGCGCTCGCGGCGATGACCTCGACGGCCGCGGCCATCGCCGGCATCGACGACCGGGTCGGCGCGCTGGAGCCCGGCCGCGACGCGGATGTGGTTCTGTGGACCGGAGACCCGCTCGACGTCGCCTCGACCGTGCGGGAGGTGCTCATCGACGGGCGCACGGTGTACTCGGCGCCATCCGCGGCGCAGGAGGGGAACGGATGACGCTGCACGACGACGCCGCACGCCTGCAGCCGGAGCTGGTGGAGCTGCGCCGTCGTCTGCACCGCATCCCCGAGCCCGGGTTCGACCTGCCGCTGACGCAGCGCGCCGTGCTCGACGCGATCGACGGCCTGGGCCTGGAGATCACGACCGGATCGGACCTCAGCTCGGTCACGGCCGTGCTGCGCGGCGCGACCGACGGCCCGTCCGTGCTCCTGCGCGGAGACATGGACGCGCTCGCCATCGTCGAGGAGACCGGACTCGAGTACGCGTCGGCGAACGGGGCGATGCACGCGTGCGGGCACGACCTGCACGTGGCCGGACTCGTGGGGGCCGCACGCCTGCTCGCCGGGCGGCGCGACCGCATCGCCGGCTCCGTCGTCTTCATGTTCCAGCCCGGCGAGGAAGCGGGCGGCGGGGCTCCGCTCATGATCCGCGACGGCGTGCTCGACGCCGCGGGCACGCGGGTCGAGGCCGCCTACGGCATCCACGTGGGTCCGGGCGCGCGCGGCACGTTCCAGCTGAAGTCCGGCACGATCATGGCGGGCGCCAACGTGCTGCGGGTGCGCGTGCACGGGAGGGGAGGGCACGGGTCGAGGCCGCAGCAGGCCGTGGATCCCGTGCCCGTGGTGGCCGAGCTGATCCTCGCCCTGCAGTCCTGGGTCACGCGCCGCATCGACGTGTTCGATCCCGTGGTGCTGTCGGTCACGACGCTGTACGCGGGGGAGATCACGAATGTGATCCCCGAGGACGCGGGCTTCGCGGCGACCCTGCGCACGCTGTCCGAGGCGTCGATCGCGCAGGCGCAGGCCGAGCTCCCGCCGCTGATCGAGCGCATCGCCGCGGCGCACGGCTGCACGGCCGACGTCGAGGTGATCGTCGGCTATCCGGTCACGGTCAACACGGGCGAGGAGACGGCGGCGGCGGCAGCGGTGCTCCGCGCCGAGTTCGGCGAGGACCGCGTGGAGGAGATCGATGCGCCCTGGATGGCGTCGGAGGACTTCTCGTTCGTGCTCAGGGAGGTGCCAGGCACGTTCCTGTTCCTGTGCGCGACTCCGCCGGATGTGGACCAGGACGACATCCCGATGAACCACTCGCCGCATGCGCGGTTCGACGACGCGGTGCTGGGCGATCAGGCCGCGGCTCTCGCGGCGCTCGCCTGGCGCCACGTCGGAGTCGGCGACGCGTAGGCGCCCGTCGTCTCGTCGCCGGGGTGCTGCCTGAGTGAGCGGAGCGAGACGAGGGGCGCGCGTGTCAGCGACCGAGCGTGCGGTGGTCCAGCACGGCCTTGCGGCCGACCTTCACATCGCCGGAGCGGATCGCGTCGATCAGGGCCTCGTGGATGCGCAGGCGCTCGTCGGTGTCCTGCCGGAAGCCCGGCACGGCCAGGGCGTCGTCGGTCGCGGCCCCCGCGGTCTCACCCTCGATGTAGTCGACGAGGTTGAGGTAGAACGTACGCAGCACGGCGTTGGGGGAGATCTCGGCGATCCGCCGGTGCAGCCGCCAGTTGCCGTGCAGGCCCTCGATGGGGTCGTGCCAGTGCTCGGTCAGCTCCGCCATCACGGCTTCGAGATCGGCGATGTCGGCGTCCGTGCGGTGCTGCACCGCGTCCTGCATGACGGCCTCGTCGAGCGCGTCCAGCACCTTGATCACGTCGTTCACCGGAGCGCCGGTCTGCCGCAGCCGCAGCACGCTGTGCGCGAGGCGGATCAGCGGGGACTGGTCGGCGACGAAGATGCCGCCACCGGGACCCGGGCGCAGATCGACCGAGCCGCGCGCCCGCAGCACCCGCAGCGCCTCGCCGAGCGTGGCCGGCGCCACACCGAACTGCTCGCACAGCTCCTGGCGGGTGCCGATGCGATGACCCGGCTCGAGACCCTCCGTCTTGATCATCGCCTCGACCTCGGTGACCACGCGGTCGGCGACGGACTGCGCGGGCGCGACGCGCTGGAACGTGCGCGCTTCTTCCTGGGTGCTGGCCACGGGGATCCTTCGGTCGGAGCGGGGCTGTGGAGCGGATCTCTCACATCCTAAGGAGCGCCTGCCGCGCCGGGGCGGTGGCGGCGGGCGATTCTCCTATTTGCAGTAATTGAATGTATCTAATACAGTCAATCACGCAATGCTGCTCACGAGAGGAAACAGATGACCGACCCCACCGGTGGCGATCTGCTCGCAGACTCCCTCATCAACCAGGGAGTCTCACGGATCTTCGGCATCCCGGGCGTCCAGCTCGATGCCGCCGCAGACGCCCTCCACGCCCGCACCGACCAGGTCGACTTCATCTGCGCGCGCAACGAGCAGGCCACGACCTACATGGCGGACGGCTACGCGCGGAGCACCGGCGACGTCGGTGTCGCGATGGTCGTGCCGGGCCCCGGCGTGCTCAACGCCCTCTCCGGCGTCGCGACCGGCTACTCGGCCAACTCGCCGATGCTCCTGATCGCGGGCCAGATCGACTCGCAGGCCATCGGCCGCGGACTCGGCGCCCTGCACGAGATCCCCGACCAGACGGGCATCCTGCAGCGACTCACGAAATGGACGGGCACCGCCCGCTCCGCCGATGAGATCCCCGGGCTCGTGCGCGAGGCGTTCACGCAGCTGCGCAGCGGCCGTCCTCGCCCCGTCGCGCTCGAGGTGCCGCCGGACGTGCTGGCCGCCACCTCGCGTGCCGTCGCGGCCGAGCGTGTCGCCGACGCACCCCTCGTGCCGGAGGAGCAGCAGATCCGCGACGCCGCCGCCCGCCTGCTCGCGGCCAAGCGCCCGATGATCGTGGTGGGCGGGGGAGTGCTCGCCGCGAACGCATCGGTCGCCCTCCAGGCACTCGCCGAGGCACTGGAGGCCCCCGTGCTCATGACCGAGAACGGCCGCGGTGCGCTCGACGCCCGCCACCGTCTGGCCTTCGACGCGCTCGCCCTCCGCGCGTTCCGGGAGGACGCCGACCTGGTGCTCGCCGTCGGCACGCGCTTCGTCTCGACGTTCGGCGCCCAGGTCGACACGAACGGCGCCCCCGTGATCCTCGTGAACGCGGAGGCCGCCGACCTCGAGGGCCCGCGTGCCGCCGCGCAGACGCTGCACGCCGATGCCCGCCTCGCCCTCGCCGCCCTGGCCGCCGAGGTCGGCACCCCGGCGCGCGACTCGCGGGAGAGCGAGTTCGCCCGCGTGCGCACCTGGCTCGCCGCGCAGTTCGCCGACATCGCCCCGCAGCGCGAGTACCTGTCCGCGATCCGCGGCGCGCTCCCCGAAGACGGCGTCTTCGTGAGCGAGTTCACGCAGGTGGGCTACGCCGCCAGCGCCTGCTATCCGGCGTACCAGCCGCGCACCTACATCGGCCCCGGTTACCAGGGCACGCTCGGCTACGGCTTCGCCACGGCCCTCGGCGTCAAGGCGGCCGACCCCGACCGCGCCGTCGTGTCGGTGAACGGCGACGGCGGCTTCTCCTGGACGCTGCAGGAGCTGTCCACGGCCAAGCGCTACGGTCTCGGCCTCGTGACGATCGTGTTCCACGACGGGTTCTACGGCAACGTGCGCCGCATCCAGAAGAACCGGTACGGGGCACGCTACTTCGCCAGCGACCTCACCAATCCGGACTACGGCACGCTCGCGGAGGCGTTCGGCATCCGCTCCGCACGGGCCACCACCCCGCAGGAGCTCTCGGGGGTGCTGGCCGACGCCGTGCCCGCGAACGAGCCGATCCTCATCAACGTGCCGGTCGGCGAGTTCCCGTCGCCGTGGCACCTGATCCACGAGGGTGTGCCGCGCCCGGCGCCGCTCGCCCCCGATGCGCATCTCGTGCGGCAGGCGGGGGTCTGACATGGTCATCGGGCACGACATCGCCGGCATCAGGGAGGATGCCGCAGGGCAGGCCTCGATCGATGTCGTCAGCCCGGCCGACGGCACCGTGATCGGTGCCGTCGTGGCTGGCGGCCCCGCCGATGTGGATCGTGCGGTGGCTGCGGCCGCGGGCGCGTTCGGCACCTGGTCGACGACGCCGATGTCGCAGCGGATCGCTCATGTCGAGGCGCTCGCCGAGGGGTTGGCGCGCCACCGTGAGCTGCTCGCTGCGACGTTGAGCGCGGAGATGGGGTCGCCGATCGCGTTCGCGCGCTCCGCCCAGGTGGGCGTCGCGATCGCCGACCTCGCCCGGCTGGTCGAGGCCGCCCGCGCGCACGTCGAGCGCGAGGCGGTCTCGAACTCCCTCGTGGTCGCGGAGCCGGTCGGTGTGGTCGCCGCGATCACGCCCTGGAACTTCCCCCTGCACCAGATCATGCTCAAGGTGGGCGCCGCGATCCTCGCCGGCTGCACCGTGGTGCTCAAGCCCAGCGAGGTCGCGCCGCTGAACGCCGCGATCGTGGGCGACATCCTCCGCGAGACCGGGCTACCGGCCGGCGTCGTGAACATCGTGCACGGCGACGGCGCCGGTGTCGGCTCGCCGCTGGTGGCGCACCCCGGCGTCGACATGGTCACCTTCACGGGTTCGCGCCAGGTGGGGGAGCAGGTGGCGCGCGCCGCCGCCGCGACCATCAAGAAGGTCGCGCTGGAGCTCGGGGGCAAGTCGGCGGCGATCGTGCTCGACGACGCGCCGCTGGACGAGTCCGTGCGGGGGGTCCTCGCCTCGTGCTTCGCGAACGCCGGACAGACCTGCGCGGCGCAGACGCGCGTGCTGGTGCCGGAGGGCATGCGGGAGGCGTGGGAGCGCGCGGCCGTCGAGGCCGCGGCGGGCTGGGCGCCCGGCGACCCGCGCGCGGAGGGGACGGCCACGGGGCCGGTCGCCTCGACGCTGCAGCGCGAGCGGGTGCGGTCGCACATCGAGACGGCGATCGCCGAGGGTGCGCGCGTGCTGACCGGCGGCCTCGATATCGTCGAACCGACGGCCGGCGGCGCCTACGTGCAGCCCACGATCTTCACCGATGTGACACCCGACATGAGGATCTTCCACGAGGAGGTCTTCGGTCCGGTGCTCACGATCACTCCGTACGCCACGGTCGATGAGGCTGTCGACCTGGCGAACGACAGCGTGTACGGCCTGTCGGGCGGCGTGTGGTCGAGCGACCCTCGACGCGCCCTCGAGGTCGCGCTGCGCATGCGCACCGGCACCGTCGGCATCAACGGCGCCGGGCTCGACGTGGGGGCTCCCTTCGGGGGGTACAAGCAGTCGGGCGTCGGCCGGGAGTGCGGCGTGCACGGGTTCGAGGAGTTCCTCGAGCTGAAGTCGGTGATGGGCGCCGCCGCCCTTCTCGACGACCACTCGTGACCGGTAACAAACCCGAAACACCGCCGACACGAGGCAATAAAGAGCAATTCATAATATTCAATGAGTTGGAACCCGCCCGAGGGTTCCGTGAAGAGAGGACACCCATGAGACGCAGCATCGTAGCCGCGGTCGTCGGCGTGACGGCACTCGCCCTGACCGGCTGCGCCGGCGGGGGAGACGGGTCAGGAGGCGGAGCGGTCGAGAAGGCCACCATCGCCATCGCCGCCGACCCGGGTTCGCTCAACCCGATCACGAACGCGACGCAGGCGGGGCAGGAGGTCTCGGCCTACCTGTACGAGACCCTCATGTCGTTCGCCCACGGCAAGGACGCCGAGGGCCTGCTCGCCGAGAGCTGGACGGAGTCGACGACCGAGGTGTCGTTCGTGCTGAAGGAGGGGATCGTCTGCACGGACGGCTCCGAGCTCACCGCCTCCGACGTCAAGGCCTCGTTCGACTACGCCGCAGACCCCGAGACGGCATCGCCCTACTCCGGCGTCTACTTCCCCGCCGAGGGCCTGACCGTCGAGGCCGACGACGCCTCGCGCACCGTCACGTTCACCAGCGCGCAGCCGCAGAGCTTCCTGCTCAGCAACATCGGCCAGATGCCGGTCGTGTGCGCAGCCGGCATCGAGGACCCCGCGTCGCTCGACTCCACCCCCGTCGGCACCGGCATCTACACGCTCGAGGACTCCTCGCCCGGGCAGACCTACACGCTCGCCCTGCGCGACGACTACACGTGGGGTCCCGGCGACGTCACGAGCGACACCGAGGGGCTGCCGAAGACCGTCGAGCTGGAGGTCGTCGACACCGAGCCCACGCGCGCGAACATGCTCCTGTCTTCCGAGATCAACGTCGCCGAGGTCGGCGGCACGGATCGCGACCGGCTGGAGAGCGGCGATCTGTTCACGATCGACGTGCCCGCCCGTCCCGGCCTGATGTTCTTCAACCAGTCGGAGGGACGCCCGACCAACGACCTGCTGGTGCGGGAGGGCATCGCCGGCGGCATCGACCGCGACGAGGTCGCCTCGGTCTCCACCGGTGGTCGCGGCGAGCTGATGACCTCGCTCGTCTCCTCGTTCACCGCGGTGTGCGTCGGGGCGGATGCCACCACGTCGCTGATCGGCTTCGACGCCGACGCGGCGGCCGCATCGCTCGACGAGGCCGGCTGGACCGTGGGCGCCGACGGCGTGCGGGAGAAGGACGGCGCGAAGCTGGAGCTCACCTTCGTCTACCCGTCCACCGAGGCGCAGTCGGTCGTGGCCGGCATCGAGCTCATCCAGCAGCAGCTGGGCGAGATCGGCGTCGAGGTCACTCCGGCACCGTCGTCGTCGTACACCGACGTCATCTTCCAGGGCGGCGACTGGGACCTCATCTGGGCCCCGATCTCCACCACGCTGCCCTCCACCTGGGCCGGCATCCTCTCGGGTCCGTTCCCCCCGGACGGCGGCAACTGGACGTACAACACCAACCAGGAGTTCTTCGACCTGACGGCCGAGGCACAGCAGCTGGCCGGCGAGGACAGCTGCGACGCGTGGACCGCCGCGCAGGCCTCGGCGATCGGTAACCTCGAGGTGATGCCGTTCGCGGAGTCCACGAGCACGCTGTACGGAGCGGGCGTGGAGTTCGAGGTCACCACCAACGGACTGCTGATCCCGACGAGCCTCCGAGGCTAGGAGCCGCATGCTGGACCACGCGTCCGCCAGGACGGACACCGTGGCGGTGTTTCTTCGGAAGCGCCGCCACGGCAACCCCTGGCTGAGATTCCTCCTCCGCCGCGCGCTGCGCATGCTGGTGGCGATGTTCGTGATCATCGCGGTCGCGTTCTTCGTGCTCAGGGCATCCGGCGGCGACCCCGTGCGCGCCGCACTCGGCGCGACGGCCGACGAGGCCGTGGTCCAGGCCCGGCGCGATCAGCTGGGTCTCAACGACCCGCTGATCGTGCAGTTCTGGAACTATCTCACCGGCATCGTCCAGGGCGATCTGGGCTCGTCCCTCATCACCGGACGGTCGGTGTCGGAGCTCGTGCAGAACCGGCTCCCGGCCACCCTGGAGCTCGCCGGCATCTCGTTCGTGATCGTGCTGCTGGTGGCCGTGCCCGTGGGCCTCGGCATCGCGATCCTCACGCAGGGCAGCCGACGCCGCGGCGTCGAGGTGACGTTCACCGGCATCACCGGCGTGATCGCCGCGATCCCGGAGTACCTCCTGGGCGTGGCACTGGTCGTGATCTTCGCGGTGGGGCTGCACTGGTTCCCCGTGGCCGGACGCTCGGGCCCCGCGTCGTACGTGCTGCCGGTGCTGGCCATGACGGTCGCCTCGTGGGCGTCGCTGTCGCGCATCGCCCGCGTCGAGGCGCTGAACACGCTGTCCGACGACTACGTGCGCACGGCCCGCTCCAAGCGCATCCCCGCGTCGTGGGTGTACTTCCGCCATGCGCTGCCCAACATGCTCACCGCCACGCTGACGATCGGCGGCACGCTGCTGTCGACCATGGTCGCCTCCAGCGTGCTCGTGGAGAAGGTGTTCAACTGGCCGGGTCTGGGCTCGGCGTTCGTCGACGCCATCGCCACGAAGGACTACGGCATCGTGCAGGGCCTCGCGCTCGTGTACGCGGCCATCATCCTCGTCATCACCCTCGCGGTCGACATCGTGCTGTCGCTCCTCGACCGGCGCACCACCCTCCTGGAGACGACCTGATGCGCTCGATCCTCACCTTCCTGCGCAACCCGCTCGGCGCGATCAGCACCGTCATGGTGCTCGTGCTGGTGTTCCTCGCGCTGTTCGCCCCGGGGATCTGGGGCGCGCAGGCGAACCAGACCGACACGTCGGCGCTGCTGCAGGGACCCAGCGCCGCGCACCCGCTCGGTACCGACGGCCTCGGGCGCGACCTCCTGCTCCGCACGGTCGTCGCCGCACGGCTGTCGCTGGGGATGGCGCTGATCGCCACCGTCATCGGCCTCGTCTTCGGTCTGCTGCTCGGTGCCCTCCCGTCGGTGCTCGGACCGCGGGTGCAGCGCCTGTTCAGCTCCGTGATCAGCACATGGCTGGCGTTCCCGGTGCTGCTGGTGGCGATGCTGACCGTGATCCTGCTCGGGCCCAGCTCGTCGTCCGCGGTGATCGCGCTCGGCCTCACGATGGTGCCGTCGTTCGCCCGCCTCGCCCAGACGCTGTCGTCGCGCGTCGGCGGATCGGAGTACCTGGCGGCGGCGCGCATGATGGGCGTCTCGCGCGGACGGCAGTTCACTCGCTACGTGCTGCCGAACATCGCCGAACCCATCATCGTCAACGTCACCCTGTCGATCGGCGGCGGCCTGCTCGCGCTCTCCAGCCTCAGCTTCCTCGGCGTCGGCGTGCAGCCGCCGGACTACGACTGGGGCCGCATGCTCAGCGAGGCGTTCGACCAGGTGTACACCAACCCGACCGCGGTGGTCGGCCCCGGAGTCGCCGTCGTGTTCGCCGGCGTGGCGTTCGGCACGCTGGGCGAGTCGCTCGCCGCGCACCTGCGCAGCCACGGCAAGGGCAGCGTGCTCTCCCGGCGCAAGCTGGGCTCCGCGCCGCGCGTCGAGGCCCGCGAGCGGGTGGCCGACGACGACGCGCTGCTCGTGGTCGACGGCCTGTCGGTCTCGTTCCCCTCGCCGTCCGGCTGGGTGCGTCCCGTGCAGGACGTCTCGTTCTCGGTCGCACCGGGGGAGATCGTCGGCGTCGTCGGCGAGTCCGGCAGCGGCAAGTCGGTGGCGCTGATGGCGGTCGCCCAGCTGTCCGCCGCGGGCGCCGCCGTGACCGCGCAGGAGCTGCGCTTCGATGGCGACGACGTGCTCGACCTGCCGCCCGCCGTGATGAAGAAGCGGCTCGGCACGAAGATCGGCGTCGTGTTCCAGGATTCGCTCACGGCGCTCAACCCGGCGCTGCGCGTGGGCACGCAGCTCGCCGAGATCCCGCGTTTCCACGCCAGGGATGCCCGCGGCGCCGCACATCAGAAGGCCGTCGCCGCGCTGAAGGACGTCGCGATCGACGAGCCGGAGCGGCGCTCCCGGCAGTTCCCGCACGAGTACTCGGGCGGCATGCGGCAGCGCGCGCTCATCGCGATGTCGCAGATCGGCAAGCCGCGACTCATCATCGCCGACGAGCCCACCACGGCCCTCGACGTCACGGTGCAGCAGCGTGTGCTCGCGCTGCTCCGACGCGAGTGCGAGGAGACCGGGGCGGCCGCGATCGTGGTGTCGCACGACATCGCCGTGCTCGCCGAGCTGTGCCAGCGCATCCTGGTGATGTACGCGGGACGCATCGTGGAGGACGTGGACGTGCGCCTGCTCGCGACGCCCGAGAAGCTCGCGCACCCCTACACGCGTGCGCTCGCCGAGTCGCTGCCCGACCTCGACACCGATCGCACCCAGCCGCTCGCGACGATCCCCGGCGAGCCGCCGGACCTCTCGCTGCCGCTCGTGGGCTGCGGGTTCGCTCCGCGCTGCCCGTTCGCGACCGAGCAGTGCCGCGCGGTCACCCCGGAGCCGGTGGCCCACGGTCACGGCGGTCGCGTGGCCTGCTGGCACCCGCAGGACGGCGTGCCGATCGAGGGCATCCTCGGGGAGCCGGTCGTGCTCACCGGGTCGCAGACCACGCAGACCACGCAGGAGGTGCGCTGATGGCCGAGCTCGTCGTCGACGATCTGGTGGTGACCTTCGGGCACGGCGACTCGTCGTTCAACGCCGTGGACGGCGTGTCGCTCACGGTGCCGCACGGCAGCATCGTCGGACTGGTCGGGGAGTCCGGCTCGGGCAAGTCCACCATCGCGCGCGTCATCGCCGGTCTCCAGCCGGCCACGGCCGGACGCCTGCTGCTCGACGGCGAGGAGCTGCGACCGGCGACCGGGCGGCAGCGCCTCGCGCGCGCCCGCGACGTGCAGATGATCTTCCAGGACCCGTACTCCTCGCTGAATCCGCGCATGACCATCGGCGACACGCTCGACGAGGCGCTCGCGCTGCACGGCAGCGGCAACGCCAAGGCGCGCGCCGACGGCGTGAAGGAGCTGTTGCGGCTGGTGCGCCTGAAGCCGGGCACGGTCGACCAGTATCCGTCTCAGCTGTCCGGCGGCATGCGGCAGCGCGTCGCGATCGCCCGCTGTCTGGCCGTGAAGCCGCGGCTCATCATCGCCGACGAGATCACGTCGGCGCTCGATGCGTCGGTGCAGGGTGCCGTGCTGAACCTGGTGCGCGATCTGCAGCGCGAGCTGGAGCTGTCGGTGCTGTTCATCACCCACAACCTCGCCGCCGTGCGGTACATCGCCGACACCACGGCCGTGATGCGCAAGGGGCGGATCGTCGAGCACGGCGACGCGGACGAGATCGTGTCGAATCCGCAGCACGCCTACACGCAGTCCCTCGTCGCCGCGATCCCGCGCATCCAGAACGCCGGCACCGACCACCTCCTGCACGCGATCGGACACTGATGACCCTGCTCCACCCCACCACCGGTCTGCGCGACGACGCCCGCGATCTGCTCCCCGGTCTGGTCGGCCTGCGCCGCGCGATCCACGCCGATCCGGAGCTCGGGCTCGAACTGCCGCGCACGCAGCGGCGGATCCTCGATGCGCTCGAGCCGCTGGGCGTCGAGGTGACCCTCGGCGCGGGACTGAGCTCGATCGCCGCCGTCATCCGCGGCGCGCATCCCGGCCCGACCGTGCTGCTGCGCGCCGACATGGACGCACTGCCGCTCACCGAGGAGACCGGTCTCGACTATGCCGCCACCGGGGAGCGCATGCACGCGTGCGGACACGACCTGCACGTGGCGGGTCTCGTCGGCGCGGCGCAGCTGCTCGCCGCCCGTCGCGACGAACTGCACGGCGACGTGCTCCTGATGTTCCAGCCGGGCGAGGAGCTCGGCGACGGTGCCACCCGCATGCTGGCCGAGGGACTGCTCGACGTCACCGGCTCGCGGCCGGTGGCCGCGTTCGGCATCCACGTGGTCCCCGGTGAGTTCGGGGTGTTCTCCACGCGACCCGGTGCGCTGATGGCGGGCGCGATCGAGGTGGAGGTCACGATCACCGGGTCCGGGGGACACGCGTCGGCCCCGCACCTCACGCGTGACCCCGTGCCGGTGGCCGCGGAGCTCGTGACGGCGCTGCAGGCGTTCGTCACGCGGCGCTTCGACGTGTTTGACCCGGTGGTGCTGAGCGTCACACAGCTGCACGCCGGCGGACCCGCCCGCAACATCATCTCCGACACGGCGTCGCTCGTGGCGTCGGTGCGCGTGCTCTCGCACGAGAACAGCGCCCGCGTGCAGACCGAGATCCCCGCCCTGGTGCAGGAGATCGCGGCGGCGCACGGCTGCACGGTCGAGGTCGACGTCACCATCCTGTGCGCGCCCACCGTGAACGACCCGCAGGCCGTCGCGCACGTGCGCAGCACCCTGAGCGGCCTGTTCGGCGAGGAGCGGGTGTGGGAGACCGCACACCCCGTGATGGGGTCGGAGGACTTCTCGTTCGTGCTGGAGCAGGTGCCGGGCGCGTTCCTGTTCCTGCGCGCCACCCCCGACGAGGTCGACCTGGAGACGGCGTCCCCGAACCACTCGCCGACCGTCGTGTTCGACGACGCGGTGCTCGCGGATCAGGCCGCGGCGCTCGCCGCCCTCGCGCTCGGCCGCCTCAGCGCCTGAGCCCTGCCTCAGGCCGTCAGGAACGCGCGGAGGTCGGCGTTCAGCTGCGCCGCGACCGCCGGGTCGCTGTACATCATGTGCCCGGCCCGGTACCAGTGCGAGGTGGTGCGTTCGCGGGGCAGGCCGAAGTGCCGCAGCAGATGGTCGGCGGCCCCCACGGTGGTCAGCGCGTCGTACACGCCCGTGCCGAGGAAGAGCCGCGCGTGCGGGTTCTGCTTCATCCACCGCGAGAGCCGCGCCGGGTAGGGGTAGGTGTGGAACGGCGACGGTCGGCCATAGGTGGGGAACGCGGCGCCGCCCTGTTCCTGCCAGTCCCAGTCACGGCCGGCCTCCGTGTCGACGACCCGGTACGGTCGCGCGGAGTCGTCGCCGAACACGTCGAGCCGCAGACGCGACAGCCCGGTGACGTAGCGCGGGGAGAGCGCGGTGTCGGCGGGGTCGTGGCCGAGCTCGCCGACACGGCGGTCGGCGGCGGGGGCGCGGTAGCGACTGTCCGTGACGCCCAGCACCTGGCCCTCGAGCAGCCGTTCGCGGAAGTCGGTCTTGCTGATCCACAGTCGGTCGCGCACGAGCTCGTCGGCGGGGAGGCCGATCATGGCGGACAACCGCTCGGCGACCGCGTCCCGGTCGCCCGCCGGCAGCTCGTCGCCCTGCAGCATGGCCGCGGCCAGGTCGCCGCGCGCGAAGTCGAGGGCGTCCGCGATGGCGTCCTCGACCGTGGCGTGCCCGCGCGACCCCGTGCCGTGGTACCAGGCGGTGGCGGCCTTGTAGGGCAGGTTGGCGAGGGCTCCGACGATGCTCCCCGGCCGGTCCTGCGTCTCCTGGATGTTCACCGCCTGACCGAGCAGCGCGATCCCGGCCAGGGGCGCCGTGTCCATGCTGTGCGGGTTCGTCGCCAGGAACGCCGCGCGCAGCGTGCCGTAGCTCTCGCCGAGGAAGTACGTGGGCGCGTCCCAGCGGCCGTGCCGGTCGCGCCAGTCGCCGATCGCGGCGGCGACCGCGTCGGCGTCGCCCTCCACGGTGCGGAAGAGCGAGCGGTCGGCGTCGTCCGCGAACGTGCCGAAGCCGGTGCCCGGTGCGTCGAGGAACACGAGGTCGGCGACGTCGAGGATGCTCGACGGGCTCTCCTCGATGCCGTACGGCGGCTGGCCGGCGTCGTCCGGGTCCACCGGGACGCGCGCCCGCCACGGTCCGATGCCGCTCAGGTGCAGGTAGATCGACGAGACGCCGGGCCCGCCGTTGGTGAGGAACAGCACCGGCCGGCCGGGTGCGTCGACCGTATAGCTGAACGCCGACAGCGTGCCCTGCGGCGTGCCGTCGGAGCGCCGCAGTGGCAGCTCCTCCACCCGCGCGACGTACTCCCGCTCTCCGAGTCGGCCCGTCGTCTCGCGTGCGCTCATCAGCGCGCGGTGGCGTCGCGGTAGAAGTCGTCGAGGTCGCTCTTCATGCGCACGACGGCATCTTCGTCCACGAACGTCATGTGGCCGGACTCGTAGAACGCGAAACGGATGTTGTCGCGCAGCGCGGGGGCGAGGTACAGGTGCGCCACGTCGACCTCCGGCCCGAAGAACGGGGTCGCGAGGTCGTAGTACCCGCCCATCACGAACACGCGGAGGTTCGGGTTGCGCCGCACCGCCGCCGACAGGTCGAGCGACACGTCGGGCACGAGCTGGGGGGCGTCGACGCCCGGCGCCTTGTGCTTCCAGTCCCAGGCCCGCGAGATGGGCATGTTGTGCAGGTGCCGGTAGTGCAGGTCGCTGGTGTAGCCGATGTCGTCGACGAGGTGCGCGCGGTAGGTCGACAGGTGCGCGCTGTTCACCCCGGCGGTGGCGGCGTCGTCGGTGGCGGGGTCGTGCGAGCCGCCGCCCACCACGTACTGGTGCTCGGCGGTGAAGCGGGTGTCGAAGCGGCCGATCACGCGACCCTCGTCGGCGAGCAGCGCGTAGCGGTACTGCTCCATGCCGATGCGGAAGTGGTGCGTCTTTAGGTAGTCGGAATCGAGACCGACGAGGGCGCTCATGCGCGCGGCGACCTCGTCTTCGACCTCGGACGGGATCAGGTCGCCCTGCAGCAGGGCGGCCGCGAAGGGTCCCTGCGCGAAGGCCCTGGCCTCCACCAGGAACGGCTCCAGCTCGGTGTGCTCGGTGCGCGCCCTGCCGTGATACCAGGCGGTCGCGGCGAACGAGGGCAGCAGGTTGATGTACTCGCGCGGACCCCCGAGGTTGCTCTCGCCCCAGTTCAGCACGGTGGACAGCAGCACGACGCCGTTGAAGTCGAGGCCCTGGTTCTGCAGGCGGTGCACGAGGGACGCGGCGCGCGTGGTGCCGTACGACTCGCCGAACAGGAACCGCGGGGCGTTCCAGTTGTTCGTGAGGGTGAGCCACCGGGTGATCGCCTTCGCGAACGCGTCGACGTCCTGGTCGACGCCCCATACCTGCGCGGGCGCGGTGTCTCCCAGCAGTCGCGAGTAGCCGGTGCCGGGGGCGTCGATGAAGACGAGGTCGGACTCGGTGAGCAGCGTGTGCGGGTTGTCGCCCCACGCGTAGGGAGCGGGTGGGGTCGCCTTCGGCGTGTTGGTGGGGGTGCGCTTGACGCCGAAGCCGCCGATGTTGAGCCACAGGCTGGCGGAGCCGGGTCCGCCGTTGAACAGGAAGGTCACCGGGCGCGGCGCAGCGCCCTCCTCGCGGTCGGCCACGTAGGACGTGTAGAAGACGCTGGCGAGCGGGGTGTGCTCGTCGTCGCGCACGATCACGGTGCCGGCGCCCGCCGTGTAGTCGAGCGTGCGTCCACCCGCCGTGATGCGGTGGCGGCGCGAGGTGAACGTCTCGGTCGCTGCGGTGTCGGCGGCGGGGGTCTGCTCGGTCACGGGGCTCCCTGGGAGGCTGGCAATGAGTGAATTGAATATATCTTAATCACTCGCTCGCGTGCCGCGCGAGGAAGTCGTACACCTCGTTGTCGTCCACGCCGGGGAAGGCGCCGCGGGGGAGCGGCGAGAACATGTGCGTGTGCACGCGGGCGCTCGGCCACGCCCGCCCCTGCCAGCGCTCGGTCAGCTCGGTCGAGGGGCGCCGGCAGCACGCCTCGTCGGGGCAGGTCGACACGGCGCGGTCGCTCGTCTCCCTGCCCCGCCACCAGCGGGCGTCGTCGAACGGCACGCCGACCGTGACGGAGAACTCGCCGTCGGTGGAGGAGCCGGTCTGGGTGGAGCACCAGAACGTCCCGGACGGGGTGTCGGTGTACTGGTGGTGCTCGACCGTGCGGTTCTGCTGCGTGAAGGCGGAGCGCGCCTGGAACTTGCGGCACACGCGCTGGCCCTCGACGGCGCCGGTGACGTCCATCGGCAGCGGCAGCCCGTCGTTCTCGTAGACGCGGGTGATGGCTCCGGTCGAGTCGACGCGCAGGAAGTGCAGCGACATGCCCAGGTGCTGCGTCATCAGGTTGGTCATCCGCATGCCGGCGGCCTCGTGCGTGACGCCGAAGCCGTCGCGGAAGTCCTCGACGGCGAGGTTGCGGTCCTTCTTCGCCTGCTGCAGGAAAGCGACGGCGGCGGTCTCGGGCATCAGGCAGCAGGCGGCGAAGTAGTTGATCTCCAGGCGCTGCTGCAGGAAGTCGGCGTAGTCGGTGGGCGGGGTGTGCCCGAGCAGGCGGTGGGCCATGGCCTGCAGTGCCATCGAGCGCAGGCCGTGTCCGCCGGGGATGGAGGCGGGCGGCAGATAGATGCGGCCGTTCTCGAGGTCGGTGACCGAGCGGGTGGAGTGCGGCAGGTCGTTGACGTAGATGAGCTCGAAGCCGAGCTTCTCCGCCATGATGCTCACGGTGCGGTGGGTGAGGGCCCCCTGCGTGTGCCCCGCCGCCTTGAGCTGTTTCTCGGCGAGCTTCTCGATCTCGGGCAGGTAGTTGTTCTGTGCGCGCATCCGCAGCCGCAGCTCGGTGTTCGCACGCCTGGCCTCCTCGGGGGTCGCGATCGCCTCGCGCTCCCTCCGCTGCAGCTCGTTGTGCAGCCCGAGGATCGACTCGATGGTCTCGTCGCTCATGCCCTTCGTGACGCGCACGGGAGCGACGCCGAGCTGGCGGAACACCGGGCTCTCCTGCGCGCGCTCCAGCTCGATCTCGAGCGCCGCACGGCGGTTGGGCGGCTCGCCGGAGATGAGGTCGGTGACCTCGGTGCCCGTGGCGTGCGCGATCGCCTGGAGCAGGGAGAGCTTGGGTTCGCGCTTGCCGTTCTCGATGAGGCTGAGCTGCGAGCCGGCGACCCCGACGACGGCGCCGAGCTCGTCGAGCGTGTACCCCTTCTGCAGGCGGTGGTGGCGGATGCGGTGACCGAGGGTCGTGAGGTGGAGTCCGGAGGGCGGCATGGTTTTGAGTGTAGCGAAAGAACATCGATTCTTTCGGCCCGATTTGTCCGAAAGTCGGGGTGGAGGCGGAAGAAGATAGGTGCAACGCCCCACACTTCTAAGGAGCAGTCATGGCCATGGCCGAAGTCATCACCCCCCGCACGTCTCCCGTCGCGACGATGCGCACGTTCGGCACGGCCCCCTCCTCCGACACCCCCGCGATGGCCGAGCTGCTCGCGTGGGTCGAAGAGATCCGGGCGCTCACCCAGCCCGACGCCGTGCACTGGGTCGACGGCTCCCGCGCCGAGAACGACTGGCTGCTGCGCGGGCTGGTCGACGAGGGCAAGCTCATCAAGCTCAACCCGGAGTGGCGTCCCGGCTCGTACCTCGCCCGCTCGCACCCGAGTGACGTCGCCCGCACCGAGGGGCGCACCTTCATCGCCTCGGAGCGCGAGGAGGACGCCGGTCCCACCAACAACTGGGCGGACCCCGCCGAGATGCGCGCCACCATGACCGAGATCTTCGCGGGCTCGATGCGCGGTCGCACGATGTACGTCGTCCCGTTCTCGATGGGTCGCGTCGGCGGACCGCTCTCGCACATCGGCGTGCAGATCACCGACAGCGCCTACGCGGTCGCCTCGATCGGCATCATGACCCGGGTGGGCGACGCCGTCACCCGCCAGATCGCGGAGGGGGCGCCGTGGGTCAAGACCGTCCACTCGGTGGGCGCTCCGCTGGCCGCGGGCGAGCCCGACGTCGAGTGGCCGTGCAACGACGAGAAGTACATCGTGCACTTCCCCGAGACGCTCGAGGTCTACTCGTACGGCTCGGGCTACGGCGGCAACGCGATCCTCGCGAAGAAGTGCTTCGCGCTGCGCATCGCCTCGGTGATCGCCCGCGACGAGGGCTGGCTCGCCGAGCACATGCTGCTCATCCGCGTGATCGATCCGCAGGGCACGGCCTACCACGTCGCTGCCGCGTTCCCCTCGGCGTGCGGCAAGACGAACCTCGCGATGCTGCGTCCGACGATCCCGGGATGGCGGGTCGAGACGCTCGGCGACGACATCGCCTGGATCCGTCCGGGCGAGGACGGGCGTCTGTGGGCCATCAACCCCGAGGCCGGCTTCTTCGGTGTCGCGCCGGGCACGGGCGAGTCCACCAACGTCACGGCCGTCGAGACGCTGTGGGGCAACACGATCTTCACGAACGTCGCGCTCCGGCCCGACGGCGACGTGTGGTGGGAGGGGCTGACCGACGAGGCGCCCGCGCACCTGATCGACTGGGAGGGCAACGACTGGACGCCCGACTCGGGTCGTCCGGCGGCGCACCCCAACTCGCGCTTCACGGTGTCGGCGGCGCAGTGCCCGCAGATCTCGGAGGACTGGGAGGAGGCCGTGCCGCTCGACGTGATCCTGTTCGGCGGGCGTCGCGCGAGCAACGTGCCGCTCGTGGTGGAGGCCACCGACTGGACGCACGGCGTGTTCCTCGGCTCGAACATCTCGTCCGAGCGCACCGCGGCGGCCGAGGGCACCGTGGGCGAGCTGCGCCGCGACCCGTTCGCGATGCTGCCGTTCTGCGGCTACAACATGGCCGATTACTTCGGGCACTGGCTGAAGGTCGGCCGCAGCGTGCGCTTCGACCGGGCGCCGCGCATCTTCCAGGTCAACTGGTTCCGCCGCGGTGCGGACGGCCGCTTCCTGTGGCCCGGCTTCGGCGACAACTCCCGCGTGGTCGACTGGATCATCCGCCGCATCTCGGGCGCCGTGCCCGCCGTTGACAGCCCCATCGGACGGCTGCCGCGCGTGGAGGACCTCAACCTCGACGGGCTCGACCTGCCGGCGGAAGACCTGGAGGAGCTCTTCTCGGTCGACCCGGAGGCGTGGAAGGTCGAGGCCGACCTGACCGAGGAGTTCTACGACACCTTCGGCGACCGCGTGCCCGCGGCGCTGCGCACCGAGCTGGCCTCGCTGCGCTACCGGCTCGCGAAGGCGTCGTAGCCCCCAGACCGGTGCCGGTTCGGGGGAGCCGGCACCTTCGGGCCCCCGTGGCCCCCAGACCCGCGAAGGCGGGGCGTCGGAGACGAACCCATGGCTGAGTGGTCTCCGGCACCCCGCCTTCGCGTTGCCCGTGCGAGTGCGGTCAGGCGAGGAGCTGGTGGCGCGCGAGGTCGCGGTACAGCGGCGTCGACTCGACCAGCTCCGCGTGGGTGCCCTGGCCGACGACCGTGCCGTCCTGCAACACGACGATGAGGTCGCTGTCGACCACCGTCGACAGCCGATGGGCGATCACGACCAGGGTGCGGTCGGTGGACGCCGCCTCGATGGCCTCGCGCATGCGCTGCTCGTTCACGCCGTCGAGCGACGACGTGGATTCGTCCAGCAGCAGGATCGGGGCGTCCGTGAGCAGTGCGCGCGCGATCGCGAGGCGCTGACGCTCGCCGCCCGACAGCATCACGCCGTCCTCGCCGACCGGCGCGTCGATGCCGAGCGGGTCGCGCTCGAGCACGTCGCCGAGGTTCACGGCGCGCAGCACCCGTTCGCAGTCGGCGTCGCTGGCGTCGGGCGACGCGAGTCGCAGATTCTCGGCGAGCGTGCCGGCGAGGGTCGGGGCGTCCTGCTCGACATAGCCGAAGTGCGCGCGCAGCTCCTCCCGCGGGTACGTGCGGGCGTCGTGGCCGTGCACCCGGATGGAGCCGCCCGTGGGGTCGTAGAAGCGCTCGATGAGCGACAGGATCGTGCTCTTGCCCGCGCCGCTCGGGCCGACCAGCGCCACCCGGGCGCCGCGCGGCACCGTGAACGACACGCCGCGCAGCACCTCGTGATCGGCGGCCTCCGCGTCGACGGGCACCGGCGCGGCGGAGTCGAGGTGAGCGTCGGCGAGCAGATCCTTGGCCGCCTTCGCCGCGGCCTGTCGTGCGGCCACGACGTTCGCGGGGTAGTGGAAGCGTACATCGCGGAACTCGATCGCGGGCGCCGCGGGGTCGTCGGCCTCGCGGGGGATCGATGCGGCGGTGGCGGCGTCGTCCTGCGACTCGGTGGGCAGGTCGAGCACCTCCTGGATGCGGCCGAGCGCGCCGAGGGCCTGGTTCACCGAGGTGATCGCCCCGAAGGTGGTCGCCAGTGGCATCACGAGCAGGAACAGGAACATGATGAACGCGATCAGCGAGGCGATCGTGATGGCGCCGGCGGCCACACGGAACCCGCCCACACCCAGCACGACGAGGAGCGACAGCTGCAGGGCGATGCCCGAGACCGGCACCACGAGAGACGAGATCTTGGCGATGCGCACACCGATGCCGTAGGCCTCGGCGGCCCGGTCGGAGACGGCTGCGGTCTCGCGCTCGGTCGCCCCCGAGGCGCGGATGGTGCGGATCGAGCCCACGGCACGCTCGACGCCGGAGGCGAGTTCGCCCACCTTCTCCTGCTGGGCGGTCGACGCGGTGCGGATGCGGCCGCTGAGCGACACCACGACCACGACCGAGACGCCGATCACGACCACGATGAGCAGCAGCAGCACCGGATCGATCAGCAGCATCGCGACCAGGGCGCCCACGAACAGGACCGCGCTGCCGACCGCATCGGCGAGACCCTGCGTGAGCACGGCGTACAGCAGGGTGGTGTCGGTGCCGACGCGCGAGACGAGGTCGCCGGTGCGGCGGGCGTCGAACTCCGCGGTGGGCAGGTGCAGGATGCGCGCGATGAGCTTGCGCCGGCTGGAGTACACCACGGCCGTTCCGGTGCGCTGCAGCAGGTAGTGCTGGAAGCCGGAGATGATCGACGACACGATCACGAAGCCGACGAGCAGCCACACCAGGACCCCGATCGTGCCGTCGGTCTGCACGGCCTCGATGACCTGGCCGACCAGCACCGGCTGCACGAGCGAGGTCGCCGCGCCGATGACGCTGAGGATCGCGACGACGATGAGGGTGCGCTTGTGCTCGAACAGGAAGGGGAGGAGCTGACGGAAGGTGGCGCGAGGGCCGTCGGGCTGTGCGCCCCGGCGGCGTCGGCGTGCTGTCGCCGTGGTGGACATGCGGGACCTCGATCCGGAGAGGGGGGTACTTCGACCGTACTCGGGGGCCGGTCGCTTCCTATGCGGCTGCTGTATGCACTCAGTGGCGCCCGAAGCGGCGATGCGCGGCCTGCTTGGTCACGCCCAGGGCGCTGGCGATCGCCTGCCACGAGTAGCCGTCGTTGCGCGCGCGGCGCACCTGCGCCTCCTCGGCGCGAGCGATCTCGATGCGGAGCCCGGCCAGGCGGTGCAGCTCGGCGAGCGGCTCGCCGCCCTCGGCCTGGGCGATCGTGATCGTGTTCATCGGACACCTCCTGCGTCAATGATCATTGACGCGCACCACCGTTGTCAATCTCTGTTGACGCACGGTGTCCACAGATCGCGAACACTGCGCATGCGCGCCACATGTGATCACGGGGGCATGGGCAGATCACCCGCCACCCGCTGCGCCGCCTGATCCCGCGCATCTGGACGCTGCGCGAGGAGGTCTCCGCATACGACGCCGGCTCCGTCGCGCTGGCGGAGGCGCTCGGCGTCCCGCTGCTCACGCTCGACCGCCGGCTGGCGAAGACCGCGGCGCGGTACTGCGATGTCGTCGTCCTCTGAGCGCTCCCGCGCGCGGACGGCGGCCCGGAGACGCGGAAACGGCCGCACCTCGCGGGGAGGGCGGCCGTTCCGGGGTTCGTCGTCGGGCGCTCAGAGCTCGGCGGAGGCTGCCAGCCCCAGGTCGTCCTCGTAGTCGTGGTCCTTCGTCTCCGGCGTGAAGATCAGCGCCACGAAGGTGAGCACGGCCATCGAGGAGAGGTACACGCCGACCAGCCACGGCTCGCCGCCGACCGCCGCCCACAGTGCCACGGCGATGAACGGGGCCACGGCCGCGCCGAGGATCGACGACACGTTGTAGGCGATCGCGGAGCCCGAGTAGCGCACGTTCGTCGGGAACAGCTCGGGCAGCAGCGCGCCCATCGGGCCGAACGTCGTGCCCATGAGCATGAACCCGAACACCAGGAACGCCTGCGTGAGCGCGCCCGTGAACTTCGGGTCGGCCTGGGGCAGCAGGAAGAGGTTGAACGACAGGCCGAACACCACGATGAGGCCCGTGACCCACAGCAGCAGCTTGCGGCGGCCGATGGCGTCGGCGATCGGACCCGACAGCAGCGTGAAGATGCCGAAGAACACCACGCCGATGATCTGCATCAGCACGAAGTCGGTGTAGCCGAAGCCGAGCCCCGGGTAGAACTGGGCCGCGAACGCCGTGGGGTCGAAGTCCTTGCCGGTCGCCTCCGCGGCGGCGCGGGCGGCGGCCGACGCGGTCTCCACGTCGGCGGCCTTGGTGCCGTACGTCAGGGTGAAGTTCGTCATCAGGTAGAACAGCACGTAGGTCGCCAGCATGATGAACGTGCCGAGGATCAGCTGCTTCCAGTGGTGGCGGAAGACGGTGGCCAGCGGCAGCTTGCGGATGGCGCCGGTCTTCTCCGCCTTCTTGAACGTGTCCGACTCGACCAGGCGCAGGCGCACCCACAGGCCGATGATGACCATGACGGCCGAGAACAGGAACGGCACCCGCCAGCCCCACGACAGGAACGCCTCCGACTTCAGCGCCGGGTCCTCGGGGTGGGGCAGGGCGAAGTTGATGGCGAGGAAGATGCCGTTCGCGATGATGAACCCGAGGGGCGCACCCAGCTGCGGGAACGACCCGTACCAGGCGCGCTTGCCCTTCGGGGCGTTCTCGGTCGCGACCAGCGCCGCGCCCGACCACTCGCCGCCGAGCGCGAAGCCCTGGGCGAGGCGCAGCACGAGCAGCAGCAGCGGCGCGACCCAGCTGATCTGCTGGAACGTGGGCAGCAGGCCGATCACGAAGGTCGCGATGCCCATCGTGAGCAGGGACGCGACGAGCGTCGCCTTGCGGCCGAACTTGTCGCCGAAGTGGCCGAACACGACTGCGCCGATCGGGCGGGCGACCATCGCGGCGCCGAACACGGCGAACGACGACAGCAGCGAGGCGGTGTCGTTGGTGCTGGGGAAGAAGAGCGTCGGGAACACCAGGACCGCTGCCGTCGCGTAGACGTAGAAGTCGTAGAACTCGATGGTGGTGCCGACGAGGCTCGCGGTGATGACGCGCGAGCGGGGATTCGCGGGGGCGGGGGCGCTGCTCATGGGGTCTCTTTCTCGGATGTCGCCGCTGGTATACCAGGACCCGGGCGAGTCTACGCCTTCCTGGGAGTTGCCTGAACGCGGATGACGCTGCCCGGTCCCGGCGGCGCGCCACCCCCGTAGAGTCGGAGCACACGACGCGGAACGCACGACACGGAGCACACGACGCGGGGGAGCCGATATGACGACGCGGATGCTGCTGCTGGCCGACACGCACGTGCCGAAGCGCGCCAAGCGACTGCCCGACGCCGTGCTGCGCGCCGTCGACGAGGCCGACGTGGTGGTGCACGCGGGCGACTGGGTCGACGAGGCCACGCTCGATCTCCTCGCCGAGCGCGCCGCGGTGCTGCACGCCGTGTTCGGCAACAACGACGGCCCCGGTCTGCGCGGCCGGCTGCCCGAGGTCGCCCGGTTCCGGGTGGAGGACACGTCCGTCGCGGTGATCCACGAGACCGGGGGCGCGGCGGGGCGGGAGCGGCGCATGGACGCGGCGTTCCCCGACGACGACCTCCTGGTGTTCGGGCACTCGCACATCCCGTGGGACACGGTGACCCCGCGCGGCCTGCGTCTGCTGAACCCGGGGTCGCCGACCGACCGCCGCCGTCAGCCCGTGTGCACCCTGATGACGGTCGTGATCGACGGCGCCGACATCGACGCGACCCTCGTGCCGCTCTCGTGAAAGAGCCTCCCGCCGCCTCCGGCCCCGAGGTCGTCGCGGAGCCGCTGGCCTACCGCGCACCGATGCGCTCGCGCGACGACGCGGTGCCCGACGGTGCCGGAGCCGAGCGCGGTCTCACGCGCGGCCTGGTGGGGATGGGAGGACGGCTGGAGCGGGTGCCCTCGTCGCCGGCAGAGGCGCTGTCGGCGGTGGACGCCCGCTGGGGCGAGCGCGCCGCCCGACGCCTCGAGCGCTTCGTGGCGCTGCCGGAGGGCACCTTCGTCTGGACCCGTGACGGAGACGGCCTGCTCTGGCTCGGGCGGCTCGACGGCTCGTGGTGGTACGACGGTTCGGCGGAGGCCGCGGCGGTCGACCTCGTGCACGTGCGGTCGTGCGTGTGGCTTCCGGCCCCCGTGGCCCCGGCCGTGGCTCCCGCCGCCGTCACCGCAACGTTCGCGCGCGGCGGTCGCAACGGTCAGCGCATCGGGACGCCGGGAGCGGGTGCGGCGACCGCAGCGGTGTGGGAGCGCATCGTCGGCGGATGATCCCCGCGGTCGCTCAGACCGCGGAGGTGTCAGGGGTCGGCGCCGGACGGGTCAGCGCCAGACGGGTCAGCGCCGGACGGGTCAGCGCCAGATGACGGCCATGCCGGCGTTGGCCAGCGCGAGGATGCCGATGAGCCAGAACACGGCGGAGGGCACCGCCTCGCCGCGCTTCTGCCGCGCGGAGCCGATGCCCAGGAGCGCACCGATCACGAGGAGCACCACGAGCTTCACGCCGATCTTGACGTAGTTCAGGTCGTACTCGATGCCCCACGGAGCGGCCAGCGCCAGTCCGGCGACACCGGCGATCAGCAGGCCGTAATCCATCAGCCGGGTGATCTGCCGCTTGCCGCCGAACGCCTGGGCCGCCCAGGCGCCGAACAGCACCGCGAAGCCGATGAGGTGGACGAACACGACGATGTGGCGCAGGATCTCCATGCCCTCACCGTACGTGAGGGGGGTACTGCGCCGCTAGCAAGGCCGCCCTGACCTCAGCCGCGCAGCTCCCGGATCACGAGGGCCGTGCGCAGCGCAGCGTCGGCCGCCTCCGCGCCCTTGTCCTCCTTCGAGCCCTCGAGACCCGCGCGGTCCAGGCCCTGCTTCTCGTCGTCGAGGGTCAGCAGGCCGAAGCCGACCGGCCGTCCCGCGTCGAGCGACACCCGGGTGAGGCCGTCGGTGGCCGCGGCGGACACGTACTCGAAGTGGGGGGTGCCGCCGCGGATGATCACGCCGAGCGCGACCACCGCGTCGGCACCTCCGGCGAACGCGGCCTGCGCGGCCACCGCGAGCTCGAACGAGCCAGGCACCCGCACGAGCGTGTGCGACGCCTGCGCCTCGTCGAGCACCCGCTGCGTGCCCGCGATCAGTCCGTTCGAGATGGTCTCGTGCCACGTGCCGGCGATCACGACGACGTGCAGTCCCCGCCCGTCGATGCTCCCGGCCTTCGGTGCTCCTGCGCCGCTCATTCCTCGTCCTTCCCGGCCGCGAGGGCCTGGGCGAGCTCTGCCTCGCCGATGATGTGACCCATCCGGTCACGCTTGGTCTCCAGGTACTGGTGGTTGTTCGGGCCGACGCCCACGATCAGCGGCACCTGCTCCACCACGTCGAGCCCCAGCTCGCGCAGCTGGTTCACCTTGTCGGTGTTGTTGGTCAGCAGTCGCACCTTCGACACGCCGAGGTCGGCGAGGATGCCGGCCGCGGCGGCGTAGTCGCGCGCATCGGCGGGCAGCCCGAGCGCGAGGTTCGCATCGACCGTGTCCAGGCCGTCCTCTTGAAGGCTGTAGGCGCGGAGCTTGTTGATCAGCCCGATGCCGCGCCCCTCGTGCCCGCGCATGTAGACCACGACCCCGCCGTCCTGCTCGATCGCGTCGAGCGCGGCGTCGAGCTGCGGTCCGCACTCGCACTTCAGCGACCCGAACGCCTCGCCCGTCAGGCACTCGGAGTGCACGCGCACGAGGGCGGTCTCGCTCAGCTCGCCCGACACGACCGCGATGTGGTCGGTGCCGGTCACGCGATCCTTATAGGCGAGGAACCGGAACGAGCCGTGCTCGGTGGGCACGGTCGCGTCGGCGCGCAGGCTCACCCGGCGACCGCGGTGCGCGGCCGGCGTCGCCCCCGCGGGGTCGATCTCGTTGAGGTGCGCGATGAGCTGCTCGATCGTGATGACGGGCACACCGTCACGCGCGCCCAGCTCGATCAGTCCCGGCAGCCGCATCATGCTGCCGTCCTCCGCCACGACCTCGGCGATCGCGCCGACCGGTCGCAGACCCGCGAGCTTCATCAGCTCGACAGCGGCCTCGGTGTGGCCGCTGCGCTCGCGCACGCCGCCGTCCACCGCGCGCAGCGGCAGCACGTGCCCGGGGCGGATGATGCTCGTCGCGGTCGAGTCGGGGTTCGCGAGCACGTTGAGGGTGCGGGCCCGGTCGCTCGCGCTGATGCCGGTGGTCACGCCGTCGGCGGCGTCCACGCTCACCGTGTACGCGGTGGAGCGGGCGTCCTCGCTCGCCGCGACCATGGGCGGCAGGTTCAGCTGATCGGCCAGGTCGGCGGGCATGGGCGCGCACAGGAACCCCGACGACCAGCGCACGGTCCACGCGACCCACTCGGGCGTCGCCAGCTCCGCCGAGAGCACCACGTCGCCCTCGTTCTCGCGGTTCTCGTCGTCGGCCACGAGGACCGGCCGTCCGGCGCGCAGTGCCTCCAGGGCCTCGGGGATGGATGACAGGCTCATCGCGAGCCCCCTTCCGGTGCGGCGCGGAACGCGAGCAGACGCTCGACGTGCCGCGCGAGGATGTCGGTCTCGAGGTTCACGCGGTCACCGACCGCGCGGGTTCCGAGCGTGGTGGCGGCGAGCGTCTCCGGGATGAGCGACACCTCGAACCACGGCGCCGCCTCGTCGGGCGCGCTCACGGCGCTCACGGTCAGCGAGGTGCCGTCCACCGAGATGGAGCCCTTGTCGACCACGAGCGGCGCGAGATCGTGGGGCAGGCCGATCCGCAGCACGCTCCACTGCGCACCCGGCCGCACCTCCCGCACCTCGCCGGTGCCGTCGACGTGGCCCTGGACGATGTGCCCGCCGAGCCGCGCGCCCACCGGCATCGCCTTCTCGATGTTCACGCGCGTGCCGACCACGGCCGATCCGATCGCGGCGACGTCGAGCGTCTGCTTCATCACGTCGGCGTCGAACGTGTCGGCGGTCGAGTCGACCACGGTCAGGCACACGCCCGACACCGCGATCGACTCGCCGTGCACGGCGTCGGCCGCGGCCCTCGGCGCGCGCACGGTGAGCCGCCAGCCGTCGCCGGACTCCGCGATCGCCGTGATCTCGCCGATCTCCTCGATGATTCCGGTGAACATCACCAGGCACCTTCCTGCTCGGGGGCGTGGGGGTCTGTGAAGCGGGCGACGGCCAGGAGGTCGGCGCCGAGCGGCACCCACTCCTCGACGGTCAGCCGGCGCGCCTCGTCGATGCGGGAGACGCCGATGTCGGTGAGCGCGAGGCGGCCCCCGCCCAGCAGCACCGGTGCGACGTACGCGAGCACGCGATCCGCGAGTCCCGCCGCGACGAATGCGCTGGCCAGGGTCGGCCCGCCCTCCACGAACACGCTGTGGTGGCCGCGATCGTGCAGGTCGGCGAGCACCGCGGGCAGCTCGTGGGTGTCGTAGAAGAGGGGAGCGTGCGGGTGCCGGTGCACCGCCGCGTGTGCGGGCGTCGCGCGGGCGCCGATCACGACCGGCACGGGCTGCCGCGGGTGGAGGGCGTCACCGTCGCGCGCGGTCAGAGCCGGGTCGTCGGCCAGCACGGTGCCGGTGCCCACGACGATCGCGTCGGCCTCGGCACGACGGCGGTGCACGTCGGCGCGCGCCTCGGGGCCGGTGATCCATCGACTGGAGCCGTCGTCCGCGGCGGCACGGCCGTCGAGGCTCTGCGCCCACTTGACCGTGACGTGCGGGCGGCCCAGGCGCTTCGCGGTGAGCCAGGAGGCGATCAGCGCCTCGGCCTCCGCGGCGCGCACGCCCGACTCCACGTCGACCCCGGCGGCGCGGAGCCGCTCGGCCCCGCCGCCGGACACCTCGCCCGGATCGTCGAGGGCGTAGACCACGCGGGCGACCCCGGCCTCGATGAGAGCCACGGCGCAGGGACCCGTGCGGCCGGTGTGGTTGCACGGCTCGAGCGTCACGACCGCGGTCGCCCCGCGCGCGGCACCCGCCGGGAGCTTCGACAGCGCATCGACCTCGGCGTGCGCGGTGCCGGAGCCGCGGTGCCACCCCTCGGCCAGCACCTCACCGGCGGGGGAGAGGAGCACGGCGCCCACCTGCGGATTGACCCCGCGGGGGCCGCGGGCGGCGAGCTCGAGCGCGCGGTCCATCGCACGCTGCTCGATCGCGGTCACTGCCATCCGTCGTCCTCTCTGCGGCCTCGGGGCTCTCGCAGGGGTGGCGGAACGGACGCACACGCGTGCGCCTCGTGCTGCCTCCCTTCCGGACTAGCGAGGTCACCCTCGCATCACCGTCGGTCCCGGAGTTCCACCGGATCGGCATCCCGATCACTCGAGACGCTCGCGGACTGTCACCGCCGGTTCGGATTCCCACCGACCCCGGAGCACGTTGCTGCTCTGAGTGTACTCAACACGGTCGGCGCGATTTCATTCCGTGGCATGGATCCGCGCGCAGCGCCGATCTCACTTCAGCAGGCGCGAGAGGCGGCGGTCGGCGAGCACCTTGCCGCCCGTCTGGCACGTGGGGCAGTACTCGAGCGACCGGTCGGCGAAGAACACGCTGCGCACGGTGTCTCCGCACACGGGGCACGCCTCGCCGCGGCGCGCGTGCACCTGCATGCCGCGGCGCTTGGCGTCTTTCAGGTCGGCGGGCGGCTTCCCGGAGGCCGCGGCCACCGCCTCGCGCAGCGTCTCCTGCATCGCCGCGAACAGCCGGTCGACCTCGGCGTCGTCGAGCGTCGCGGCGATCGCATAGGGCGACATGCGTGCGGCGTGCAGGATCTCGTCGGAGTAGGCGTTGCCGATGCCCGCGATCACGCCCTGGTCGCGCAGCAGCCCCTTGATCTGCATGCGCCGCCCCTCCAGCAGGCCGGCGAAGTCCGCCCGCGTGAAGGCCGGGTCGAGCGGGTCGGGACCGAGGCGGGCGATGCCGGGCACCTCCTGCGGATCGCGCACGACGTACACCGCGAGCGACTTCTTCGTACCGGCCTCCGTCAGGTCGAACCCGCTGCCGTCGTCGAGCGCGACACGCAGGGCGATGGGCGTCTTCCCCGGCTTGATGAGCGTGGTCGGCAGGGTCTCGTACCAGCGCAGCCAGCCCGCCTTCGCCAGGTGGAACACGAGGTGCAGCTCCGCACCGCACGACAGCACGACGAACTTGCCCAGCCGCGCGGCCGCGGTGATCTCGGCGCCGTGGAGCGCCGTGATGGGCGGGTCGTACGTCTTCAGCGCCGCGATGGCCGAGACCGACGCGCGGGTGATCGTGCGTCCGACCGCGCGCTCGCCGAGGAACGCGACGAGTCCTTCGACCTCCGGCATCTCGGGCATGCAGCCATCCTGTCACCGGCCTCCGACGCTGTCACGCCTCGCCGGCAGCCGTCACAGCACGGGCCACTCGACCGGGGTGCGGTCGTCGGTGGCGAGCAGCCCGGCGACCCAGCCGTCGTCGCGGCCGCGCTGACTCGTGAGGGCCTGGCGCTGCGTGCCCTCGAACCGGAAGCCGAGGGCGCGGGCGGCCCGTGCCGACGGCACGTTGCCCACCACGGCCTGCCAGCGGATGCGCGCGAGCCCGAGCTCGGCGAACCCCCAGTCCAGCACCGCGCGGGCCGCCTCGGTCAGGTAGCCCTGCCCGCGGGCGTCCGCGACCATCCAGTAGCCGAGTTCGGCACTGCCACCCGCGGCGTGGCCCGCGATGTGGTGCAGGCCGATGACGCCCACGAGCACGCCGTCCGCGAAGATGCCCCACACGGTCTGGGAGCCGTCCGCCCACCAGTCGGCGACGAGCGCGACGAAGTCCTCCGCGTCCTGCCGGAAGTACGGGTTCGGGACGGTCGTCCAGCGGGGGATCTCCGGGTCCTGGCAGGCCGCGGTGATCGCGTCGACGTCCGCCTCCGTCGGGGCATGCAGGACGAGGCGGGCGGTGGTGAGGGTGACCGGAGGCATCCCTCCAGCCTAGGACGGCCGAGCCGGCCGCCCGGTCGGCGAGGGGGACGTCGACCGCGGTGTCGGTGGGCGCGATTAGGCTTGTCCGGTGACTGTTCCGGGGATTCTGCGCGCCTTGGAAGAGGCGTCTCTGTTTCGTGACGCTCTCGCCTGGGCGCATACCGACGCCGACCTCGGACTGGTCGACGGCCTCGATGCGCCCACGCTCGCCGGGCTCCTCGCCAAGCGCGCCGCGGCCGGGCACCCCGCCGCGTTGCTCGCCGTGGTGCCGACCGGGCGCCGGGCCGAGACGCTCGCCGCGGCGATGTCGGCCTACGTGCCCGATGCCGAGGTGCTCACGTTCCCGGCATGGGAGACCCTGCCGCACGAGCGGCTGAGCCCGAGCCCCGACACCGTCGGGCAGCGCCTGCAGACCCTGCGCCGCATCGCCGAGTGGTCGGGCGACCACCCCCTCGTGGTCGTCGCCTCCGTGCGCGCCGCGCTGCAGCCGATCGCCGGCAACCTGGGCGAGATCGCCCCGCTCGACCTCGCCGTCGGCAGCCGGGGGCACGAGCTCGACCACGTCGCGGAGCAGCTGGTCGAACGCGCATACTCCCGCGTGGACATGGTGTCGCGGCGCGGTGAGTTCGCCGTGCGCGGCGGCATCCTCGACGTGTTCCCTCCCACGTCGGAGCACCCCTACCGCGTGGAGTTCTTCGGCGACGAGATCGACCAGATCCGGGCGTTCTCCGTGGCCGATCAGCGCTCGCTCCCCGGCGACGTCCCCGCGGTCGACCTGCCGCCCAGCCGCGAGCTGCTGCTCACCGCCGACGTGCGCGACAGGGCGCGCGCGCTGATCGGCGGGTTCCCGGCCATCGCGGGCATGCTCGAGAAGATGGCCGAGGGCATCCCGGTCGAGGGCATGGAGTCGCTGCTGCCCGCCGTGGCCGGTCCGCTGAAGTCGCTCGTGGAGTACCTGCCGCCCGGCAGCGCGACCGCGGTGGTCGACCCCGAGCGGGCGACCGCGCGGGCGATCACCCTCGGCGACACGAACCGCGAGTTCCTCGACGCCGCGTGGAGCGCGGCGACCTCCGGGGCCTCGGCTCCCATCGACCTCGGCGCGGGCGACTTCCTCACGGTCGCCGACCTGCGCGACGTGGTGCGCGACCGCGGCGGCGTGTGGTGGCGGCTCAGCCCGTTCGGCATCGGCGACGCCGACCCGGAGAGCGTCGAGGCGTCGGCGGTCATCCCGTCGTTCCACGGCAACGTCGACGGGGCGATCGCCTTCGTCGACGCGAAGGTCGCCGACGGGTGGCGCGTCGTGGTGATCGCCACGGGACACGGGCTCGTCGACCGCGCGCGCGACGTGCTGTCCGACCGGGGCATCGCGGCCCGCGCGGTGGAGTCGCTGACCGAGGCCCCCGACCCCGGGGTCGCGACGCTCGTGACCGGTGCGGTCGAGGCGGGGTTCCAGGTGCCGGAGGCGAAGCTCGCCGTCCTCACCGACAACGAGTTCTACGGCCGCACGATCGGCGGCGACCAGCGCGTGGTGAAGAAGCTCGCCTCGCGCCGGAAGAACGTGGTCGACCCCCTCCAGCTCAAGCAGGGCGACTTCGTGGTGCACGCCACGCACGGCATCGGCCGCTTCGTGGAGATGACGCAGCGCGAGGTGTCGACGGGCGGCCGCCACGCCGCGAAGTCCGTGCGCGACTACCTCGTGCTGGAGTACGCCCCGTCCAAGCGCGGCTACCCGGGTGACAAGCTCTTCGTGCCCACCGACCAGCTCGACCTGCTCTCCAAGTACGTCGGCGGTGAGGCCCCGACGCTGTCGAAGATGGGCGGCAGTGACTGGGCGCAGGCCAAGGGCAAGGCCCGCAAAGCCGTGCGCGACATCGCGGTCGAGCTCGTGAAGCTCTACTCCGCGCGCATGAGCGCCAAGGGGCACGCGTTCGGTCCGGACACCCCGTGGCAGCGCGAGCTGGAGGAGGCGTTCCCGTTCGCCGAGACCCATGACCAGCTGCAGACCATCGACGAGATCAAGGCCGACATGGAGCGGCCCATCCCGATGGACCGGCTGCTGTCGGGCGACGTCGGCTTCGGCAAGACCGAGGTCGCGGTGCGCGCGGCGTTCAAGGCCATCCAGGACGGCAAGCAGGTCGCGATGCTCGTGCCGACGACGCTGCTGGTGAAGCAGCACCTGGAGACGTTCACGGAGCGCTTCGCCGGCTTCCCGGTGAAGGTGCGGCCGCTGTCGCGCTTCCAGACCGACAAGGAGGCGAAGCTGACGCTGCAGGGCCTTCTCGACGGCACGGTCGACATGGTCATCGGCACGCACCGCATCCTCACCGATCAGGTGATGTTCAAGGACCTCGGCCTGATGATCATCGACGAGGAGCAGCGCTTCGGCGTGGAGCACAAGGACGCGCTGAAGAAGATGAAGACCAACGTCGACATCCTCGCCATGAGCGCGACCCCGATCCCGCGCACCCTGGAGATGGCGGTCACCGGCATCCGGGAGATGTCCACGCTCGCGACGCCGCCGGAGGACCGGCACCCGATCCTCTCGTTCGTCGGGCCGCGCAGCGACAAGCAGATCGCCGCCGCCATCCGGCGCGAGATCCTGCGCGAGGGCCAGGTGTTCTTCGTGCACAACCGTGTGCAGTCCATCCAGCGGATCGCGGCCCAGCTCGCCGAGCTCGTGCCGGAGGCGCGCATCGCGGTCGCGCACGGGCAGATGGGGGAGCATGCGCTGGAGCAGGTGGTCGACGACTTCTGGGAGCGCAAGTTCGACGTGCTCGTCTCGACCACCATCATCGAGACCGGCCTCGACATCTCCAACGCCAACACGATCATCATCGACCGCGCCGACAAGTACGGCCTGAGCCAGCTGCACCAGCTCCGCGGACGCGTGGGCCGCGGACGCGAGCGCGCCTACGCGTACTTCCTCTACGACGACATGAAGCCGCTGAGCGAGACCGCGGCCGACCGCTTGCAGACCATCGCGGTCAACAACGACCTCGGCTCGGGCATGCAGGTGGCGCTGAAGGACCTGGAGCTGCGCGGGGCGGGCAACCTGCTCGGCGCGGAGCAGGCGGGGCACATCGCCGGCGTCGGCTTCGACCTGTACCTGCGCATGATCGGTGAGGCCGTCGCGACGTTCCGCGGCGAAGAGGTCGAGACGGGGCAGGAGCTGCGACTGGAGCTGCCGTTGGACGCGCGCATCCCCGAGGACTACATCGACAGTGAGCGCCTGCGTCTGGAGGCGTACCAGAAGCTGTCCGCCGCCTCGGCCGCGACCGCCAAGGACGATGCGATCGACCTCGTGCAGGAGGAGCTCATCGACCGCTACGGCACCCCGCCGGAAGAGGTCGCCGGGCTCTTCGCGATCGCGCGACTGCGCCGCAGGGCCGCCCGCGCCGGGCTCACCGACGTGGTGGCGATGGGGTCGAACCTCCGCATCGCGCCGGCGCGGCTGGAGGACTCCATCAAGGTGCGGCTGCAGCGGCTCTACCCGAAGGCGAAGCTCGTGGCCGGGGGAGAGGCGCTGGTGGTGCCGATGCCCACCGTCGCCGCGGCCGTCGGCGTCGGTGTGGAGCCGCTGCCCGACGCGCAGCTGCTGGAGTGGGTCGGCCAGCTGTTCACCGCGATCTTCCCGGAACCCGCCACGACCCCGTAGCGGACGGCCGGGGCCCCGGGGCTAGTCTGGCCGCATGTTGTACGAGCACCTCGGGGCTCGCCCCCGCATCCATGACACCGCCGTCGTCGCCCCCACCGCCGTGATCTCCGGCGATGTGGAGGTCGGTCCGGGCTGCCAGGTGCTGCACGGCGCCGTGATCACCGCCGAGGGCGGCCCGATCACGCTCGGCGCACACGTGATCGTGATGGAGAACGCGCTGATCAGGGCGACCGCGGCGAACGCGGTGCACATCGGCGACCACACCCTCATCGGCACGCTCGCGAGCATCGCCGGCGCGACCGTGGGCGAGGAGGTGTTCTTCGCCTCGGGCGCCCGCATCTTCAACGGTGCTCTGGTGGGCAGCCGCTGCGAGGTGCGCGTCAACGCGATCGTGCACCGGCGCGCGGTGCTGCCCGAGGGGACGGTCGTGCCGATCGGATGGGTCGCGGTCGGCGATCCGGTGCAGCTGCTCTCGCCGGACCGGGCGGACGAGATCGCGGCGGCGCAGCCCGAGCTCGACTTCCCCGGGCACGTGTTCGGGGTCGACCGGGACACCCCCGACCTCATGGTGCAGCTCACCGAGCGCTACGGGAGCTCCCTCGCGCGGCACGCCGACGACCGATCCGTCGGTCCGTAGCCGCGCGGGCGCGCAGAGACGAAGCCGAGCACCCCGCCGATGCCCGGCTTCGCCGGCTCGATGTCAGATGACGCCCTGCGCGAGCATGGCAGCGGCGACCCTCTCGAATCCTGCGATGTTGGCCCCCGCGACGTAGTCGCCGGGAACCCCGTACCGTTCCGCGGCGTCGAACGCGGCGCCGTGGATATCCGCCATGATCTCACGGAGCTTGCTCTCGCTGTCGGCGAAGGTCCACCGCTGGCGCGAGGCGTTCTGGCTCATCTCCAGCGCGGAGGTGGCCACACCGCCCGCGTTGGCCGCCTTGCCGGGGGCGAACAGCACACCCGCCCGCTGGAACGCCTCGACGGCCTCGGGCACGCACGGCATGTTGGCGCCCTCGGAGACCGCCTGCACACCGCCGGCGATCAGCGCCTCGGCGTCGGCCAGGCTCACCTCGTTCTGCGTGGCGGACGGCACGGCGATGTCGACCGGCACCTCCCACACGCTGCCGCCCTCGACGAACCGTGCGCTGGGGCGGCGGCGGGCGTACTCGACGATGCGGGCGCGCTCGACCTCCTTCAGCTGACGCAGCAGGTCGAGGTCGATGCCGGCGTCGTCGACGACGTAGCCGGAGGAGTCGGAGGCGGTGACCGCGGTCGCCCCGAGCTGCGCGGCCTTCTGGATCGCGTAGAGGGCGACGTTGCCGGAGCCGGAGATGCCGACGCGCTTGCCCGCCAGCGAGTCGCCGCGGACGGCGAGCATCTCCTGCGCGAAGAACACGGCGCCGTAGCCGGTGGCCTCCGTGCGCACCTCGGCCCCACCCCAGCCGGTGCCCTTGCCGGTGAACATGCCCGACTCGTGGCGGTTGGTGACCTTGCGGTACTGGCCGAACAGGTAGCCGATCTCGCGGCCGCCCACGCCGATGTCGCCGGCGGGGACGTCGGTGTGCTCGCCGAGGTGGCGGTACAGCTCGTTCATGAACGACTGGCAGAAGCGCATGACCTCGGCGTCGGACTTGCCGTGCGGGTCGAAGTCGGAGCCGCCCTTGCCGCCGCCGATGCCCTGACCGGTGAGCGCGTTCTTGAAGATCTGCTCGAAGCCGAGGAACTTGATGATCGACAGGTTCACCGAGGGGTGGAAGCGCAGGCCGCCCTTGTACGGGCCGAGCACGGAGGAGAACTGGATGCGGTAGCCGCGGTTGACCTGCAGCTTCCCCGCGTCGTCGACCCACGGCACGCGGAACAGGATCTGCCGCTCGGGCTCGACCAGGCGCTCGAGGATGCCGCCGTCGACGTATTCCGGGTGGCGCTCCAGCACGGGGGCGATCGAGTGCAGCACCTCGTGCACGGCCTGGTGGAACTCCGGCTCGTGCGGGCTGCGGGAGAGCACCGTGTCGAACACGGGCTGCACGGAGTCGGCGAGCGGATGGAAGTCGGCAGTGGTCGTGACGGTCACGCGGGAAGGACTTTCTGGTGGGGGATGGGGTGCTGGCGATCGTGTCGCGTCAGGGCGGTGCCGGTTGGGCCGAGCTCTCACTCTAGCGTCGGCGCCCGAGGGCCCCGCGCCACGCGACGGGCGGCCGCGGCTCAGCCGGTGTTCTGCAGTCCGGCCGCGACGCCGCTCACGGAGAGCAGCAGGAGGCGCTGCTGTTCCGCGTCGGCGCCCGAGCCCTCCGGCTGCGGCGCGGCCGAGCGCAGGGCCCGGAGCGCGCGCAGCTGCAGCAGCGACAGCGCGTCGACGTAGGGGCTGCGCAGCTGCACGGCGCGCTGCAGCACGGGCTTGTTCTCGAGCAGGCCGTCGCCGCCGGTCAGCCGCACGACCCACTGGCGCGTGAGCGCGAGCTCGTCGAGCACGAGCGCCGCCAGGTCGTCGCGGTCGCCGAGGGCCAGGTACTGCCGGGCGATGCGCTCGTCGGTCTTGGCGAGGCTCATCGCGACGTTGTCGACCATGGTGTGCAGCAGCGGCCACTCGCGGTACGCCTCACGCAGCAGGTCCTGGTCGCCGACGGCCTCCAGGGCGGTGCCGAGACCGAACCAGCCGGCGAGGTTGATGCGCGCCTGGGTCCACGCGAACACCCACGGGATCGCCCGCAGGTCTTCCAGCGACTCGACCGACAGTCCGCGTCGGGCGGGGCGGGAGCCGAGTGCCAGCAGCCCGATCTCCTCCATCGGGGTCACCGTGGCGAACCACGGCGCGAAGCCCTCGGCCTTGACGAGCGAGAAGAAGCGCTCGCGGGAGGCCGCGTCCATCGTGGCGGCCACCTCGGCGTAGCGCTCGGCCGCGCGGCTGGTGCGCTCCTCCACCGTGGGGGAGGAGGCGAGCAGCGTGGCGGCGGCGACCTGGTCGATGTGCCGCATGGCGATCGCGGGCTCGCCGTAGCGCGCGAAGATCACCTCGCCCTGCTCGGTGAGCTTGAACCGGCCGTCGACGGAGTGCGGCGGCTGGGCGAGGATGGCGGAGTTGGCGGGGCCGCCGCCGCGCCCGAGGGCGCCGCCGCGACCGTGGAACAGCGTGAGCTCGATGCCCGACTCCTGCGCCCAGCGGGCGATGGTGGCCTGCGCCGCGTACAGCGCGAGGTTCGCGGCGACCGGGCCCACGTCCTTCGACGAGTCGGAGTAGCCGAGCATCACCTCGAGGCGGTTGCCTGTGGCGGCCATCCGCTCGCGGAACTCGGGGAACGTGACGACCTCGGCGAGGATCGCCGGCGCGGCCTGCAGGTCGGCGAAGGTCTCGAACAGCGGCACGACATCGAGCACCGGGGCGTCGTCGCCGAGGGCGTACCGGGCGAGGCGGTGCACGTTCGCGAGGTCGGACGCGGCCTGGGTGAACGAGACGACGTAGCGCCCTGCCGCCCGCAGCCCGCGGTCGCGCTGGATGTCCGCGATCGCACGGAACACCTCCAGCACCTCCTCGGTCTGGGCGCTGATCGGGCCGCCCGCGTCGAGCTCGGCGAGGGCCGTGGCGTGCACCTGGGAGTGCTGGCGCACCTCGAGCTCGGTCAGGTGGAAGCCGTAGGTCTCCACCTGCCAGATCAGGTGCTGCACCCCGCCGAACGCGTGCCGACGGGCGCCGGCCGCGGCGAGCGAGGACTGCACGGCACGCAGGTCGGCCAGCAGCTCGTCCGGTCGGGTGTACGCGTGCTCGCTGTCCCCGAGCCGGGTCGCGGCCACCCGCCGCGCGAGCACGAGCAGCACGCGGCGGTGCGGCTCCTCCGGCGACCGGGCGGCGA
>NZ_SSDQ01000047.1:0-540 GCF_004794315.1 Microbacterium sp. PF5
CACCTTTCCCTCACGGTACTGGTTCACTATCGATCACTAGGGAGTATTTAGCCTTGGGAGATGGTCCTCCCAGATTCCGACGGAATTTCACGTGTTCCGCCGTACTCAGGATACATTCAAGAGAGAACGAAGTTTCGACTACGGGGTTGTTACCCTCTACGACGGACCTTTCCAGGTCGCTTCGTCTACCTCGTTCCTTTGTAACTCCGTATAGAATGTCCTACAACCCCAAGAGGCAAGCCTCTTGGTTTGGGCTATGTTCCGTTTCGCTCGCCGCTACTCAGGAAATCGCATTTGCTTTCTCTTCCTCCAGGTACTTAGATGTTTCAGTTCCCTGGGTCTGTCTTCCTTACCCTATGTATTCAGATAAGGATACCATACCATTACGTATGGTGGGTTTCCCCATTCGGAAATCTTCGGATCAAAGCTTACTTACAGCTCCCCGAAGCATATCGGCGTTAGTCCCGTCCTTCATCGACTCCTAGTGTCAAGGCATCCACCGTGCGCCCTTTCTAACTTAACCAAACTAAAATTAAAAAA
>NZ_SSDQ01000048.1:0-19679 GCF_004794315.1 Microbacterium sp. PF5
CGGCGGATCCGGCGGAGGCGTCGCGGGGAGCGGCCGCGCCGACGTGCGCGGGTCGGACAGCGGGGCGGCGGCGCCGACCCTTCGTGGTCGACGCCGAGGTGCCGTAGCCGATGAGCACGTTGCCGGAGCCGGCGCGCTCCTCCTGCCGGTACGCCTCCTGCTCGGTCGTCGCGGCGGGGTCGGCGTCTGGCGTGCCCGCGGCGTCGTCCGGCACGTGTCCGGGGTCGGCGACCTCCAGGACCGGGGCACCGACGTCGATCGTGTCGCCCGGGGTGCCGTGCAGCGCCGTGATCACACCAGCGAACGGCGACGGCAGCTCCACGACGCTCTTCGCGGTCTCGACCTCGGCGATCGCCTGATCGGTCACGATCGTGTCGCCCACCGCGACCAGCCACTGCACGAGCCCGGCCTCGGTGAGCCCCTCGCCGAGATCGGGCAGGCGGAACACGCGGACGGCGGTCTTCGCGGGAGTGCTCATGCGTCCTCGTCCCAGTGCAGCGTGTCGATCGCGTCGAGCACGCGGTCGACGTCGGGCAGATACCAGTGCTCGAACTTCGGCGGAGCGTACGGGGTGTCGAAGCCGGTCACGCGGCGCACGGGCGCGGCGAGGTACTCGAAGCACCGCTCGAACACGCGCGCCTGGATCTCCGAGGCGACGCTCACGAAGCCCGGCGCCTCGGCGATCACGACGGCCCGCCCGGTGGAGCGCACGGCGGCGGTCACGGTCTCGTCGTCGAAGGGTGACAGCGACCGCACGTCCACCACCTGCACGCTGCGCCCCTCCGCCGCCGCGACCTCGGCCGCCTCCAGGGCGAGCGGCACGGAGGCGCCGTAGGCCAGCAGCGTGACATCGGTGCCGTCCCTGGCGACGCGCGCGGAGCCGATCTCGGCCGTGACGGTGGTGTCGACCTCGCCCTTCGACCAGTAGAGCTTCTTCGGCTCCAGGAACACCACGGGGTCGGGCGAGGCGATCGCCGCGCGCAGCAGCGAGTACGCGTCTTGCGGGGTGGACGGGCTGACGACCGTGAGCCCCGGGGTGTGCGCGTAGTAGGCCTCGGACGAGTCGCAGTGGTGCTCGACCCCGCCGATGCCCCCGCCGAACGGGATGCGGATCACGAGGGGCATCCGGATGCCGCCGCGCGTGCGGTTGGCGAGCTTCGCGACGTGGCTGACGATCTGCTCGAACGCCGGCAGGGCGAACGCGTCGAACTGCATCTCGACCACGGGGCGCAGGCCGTTCATGGCCATGCCGACCGCCGTGCCGATGATGCCGGACTCCGCGAGCGGGGTGTCGAAGCAGCGGTCCTCGCCGAAGCGGGCCGTGAGGCCGTCGGTGATGCGGAACACGCCGCCCAGCGCGCCGACGTCCTCGCCGAACACGACCACATCGGCGTCGGAGGCCAGCGCGTCGGCGAGCGCGAGGTTGAGGGCGGCCGCCATCGTCATCGTGGCCGGTGCGGGGGCGGCGTCCGGTGCGTCGGTGCCGCCGGTGCCGGTGTTCGCGGTGTCGGTGTTCGCGGTGTCGGTGTTCGCGATGTCGGCGGGGGCCGTGTCGGACGCGGCCGCGGGGCGGGTGTCGTGCTCGGCGATGCTCATCGCTGTCCTCCGTTCGTCGCGGCTGCGGCGTGGGCGAGCCCGTCTCGTTCGAGTTCGCCGTGCAGCAGCTGCCACTGTTCCTCGAGCTGAGGCGACCGGCTCGTGGTCACGAAGCGGAACAGGTCTTCCGGGTCGAGGTCGGCGTCGGTGTTGAGCGCCTCGCGCATCGCGGCGGCGATCTCCTCCGCCCCGGCGGCGAAGCGCTTCTCGGTGTCCTCGTCGAGCGCGCCAGCGGCGGTCAGGTGTGCGCGCAGTCGCAGCAGCGGGTCACGGGCGATCCACGCCTGCACCTCGTCGCGCTCGCGGTAGCGGGTGTCGTCATCGGCGTTCGTGTGCGCCTGCATGCGATACGTGTGCGCCTCGACGAGCGACGGCCCGCCGCCCGCCCGCGCGCGGTCCACGGCCTCGGTCAGCACCGCCAGCACGGCCGCGACGTCGTTGCCGTCGACGCGCTGGCCCGGCATGCCGTAGCCGATCGCCTTGTGGGCGAGCGAGGGAGCGGCCGTCTGGCGCGACAGGGGCACCGAGATGGCGAACTCGTTGTTCTGCACGAAGAACACGACCGGCACGTGGAACACGGCGGCGAAGTTCATCGCCTCGTGGAAGTCGCCCTCGCTCGTCGCGCCGTCGCCGCACAGGGCCAGCACGACCGTGTCCTCCCCGCGGTGTTTCGCCGCCTGCGCGAACCCCACCGCGTGCAGCAGCTGCGTGGCCAGGGGAGTGGCCTGCGGTGCGACCCGGTGCGCGCGGACGTCATACCCCGAGTGCCAGTCGCCCTTGAGAAGCACCAGAGCCTCGGCCGGAGCGACACCGCGGGCGATCACGGCGACCGAGTCGCGGTAGGTCGGGAACAGCCAGTCCCGGTCGCCGAGCACCATGGCCGCCGCGACCTGGCACGCCTCCTGCCCGTGCGAGGACGGGTACACGGCGAGGCGCCCCTGTCGCACGAGCGCGTTGGCCTGCTCGTTGATGCGGCGGCCCTCGACGAGACCCCGGTAGGCGGTGAGCAGCGTGTCCGCGTCAGGCAGCGCGTAGGCCTCGTCGTGGACGGTCGTGCCGTCCGCCGTGATCAGATTCACCGCGGTGTCCCGCGGCAGCAGGTCCGTGTGCAGCATCGTCCGCCTCCCTCGCCGAACTCGATGAGGACAGCATGCCCCGGTCGCGACAGTCATCCAATATCCCCGGTCAGATCGTGGACGATTGCTCGATGGTTGCGGATCTGGCGTTCACAATGTCAGGATTCAGACCGGGATGAGAGGGGTGCCATGACGGCCCTGGATGACACGGATCGCGCGATCCTCGCCGAGCTCCGACGGGACGCGCGGGCGTCGATGACCGCGATCGCCGAGGCCGTGCACATCTCCCGTGCCGGGGCGCACGCGCGCATCAAGAGGCTGACCGACGCGGGGGTCATCACCGGCTACACCGTGCGCACCGACCCCGTGCTGCTGGGTCACCACGCGAGTGCCTACGTGACCCTCGCGATCGAGCAGGCCACGTGGCAGGACGTCCGGGCCCGGCTGCGGGCGATCCCCGAGATCGAGCACATCGCCCTGGTCGGCGGAGACTTCGACGTGCTCCTGCTCGTGCGGGCGAACGACGCCCGCGACCTCCGCCGCATCGTGCTCGAGGACATCCAGGCGATCCCCTCGATCCGGTCGACCCGCACGATCCTGATCTTCGAGGACGACGATCGCGCCTGAGGCTCGAGCCACGGCGACGTGGTGCCCGGGTGAGTGATGTGGAGACGGGGCGGGCGGTTGATCGTGCGCCCGTCGTGCGCTGCCGTCGAGGGCTGTCCGCGAGCCCGCGCTGGTACGGGATGTCTCGCTCGCGTGTTCTGGAATATCCGTCTGGTCTGGGGTTATCCGACGTCGAATGTCGGTGGTCCTCGATGGAATCGTCCCATGGAGAACACATCGGCAGCGGTTCTGGGCGACACGGTCGTCGCCCTCGACGCGGTGCTGCAATCCGGCACCCTGAGTGCTCTGGGCGCGGGGGAGAGGATGGAGCTGCTGCGGGTGGTGGGCGAGATCCAGCGACGGGTGGAGGCCGTGGTCGTGGAAGCGGTCGCGAACGTCGATCAGCGTCCTGCGGGGTCGGGGGAGCCGGCGTTCTGCGGGCGGTTCGGCTGCCGGTCGATGAACGAGCTCCTGCAACGCGTCCTCCGGGTGGACGCGGCGACCGCCGCACGGACACTGAAGGCCGCGCGGCTGGTGCGCCGCGAGGTCGACCTCTCCTCCGGGGAGTGGCTCCCGGCGCGGTGGCCGGCGCTGCGCGACGCCCTCGTCGAGGGGGCGATCGGCGTGACGGGGCTGCTGGCCGCGACCGGGCCGATCGAGCAGGGTGCGCTGCTGCCCGAGGTCGCGGGGCAACTGCAGCGGATCTGGGACGCGTATCTGAACCCGAAGGTCGAGGGACCGCCGGTTCCCGGCGTCCACTTCGTCCCGTCCGCAGATCTCGATGACGCCTCCGCCGGCGACCTGCCGCTCTCTCCGGAGGGCGACGCGCTCCCGTCCGGAGATGCCGGAGGGATGGTCGATGGGCGGACCCGCGCGCAGAAGCAGCACGATGCGCTCGCGGCGGCCCTGGGGATCGCGGCCCGCCACGACGACATGCCGCGGTTGGGTGGCGGCGCCCCGACCCTGGTGGTCACGGTCGCCGCCGAGGACTTCGCCCGAGGACGAGGCTGGGCGCAGGTCGAGGGCGTCGGCACACCGGTCTCGACCCGGGTCGCCGCGCACGCGGCCTGCGGCGGCACGGTGCAGCGGGTCGTCCTCGGGGCGGACGGGCGGATCGTCGGGCTCGGGTCGAGCGAGCGGATCTTCACGACCGCGCAGCGCCGCGCGATCAGTGTCCGAGATCGTGAGTGCCTCATCCCCGGATGCCACGTCCCCGCCGCCTGGTGCGAGATCCACCACGTCACGGAGCATGCCCGCGGGGGCCCGACCCACACCGACAACGGCGTCGCGCTGTGCTGGCACCATCACCGCACGCTCGACACGTCCGGCTGGCAGATCCGCACGCGAGGGGGAGTGCCCCAGGTGCGAGGACCGGCCTGGTGGGATCCCGCGCGACGATGGCGCACCCCGCCGCCGAGGGGGCCGCGCCCCGGTGCGGAGCCGCCGCACGCCCGCCGCGCGCGCATCCTTCGCGCGGAGACATCTGCGGCGCGCTCCGCGACAAGTGTCGTCGGAGGGGCCGACCGACAATGAGAAGAAGACCGGCGTCCGCGCCGTGACCCGCCGAAGGAGAGACACCGATGTCCGATTCCGCCGTTCCCGTAGCCGTCGACTCGGGATCCACCGATTCCGCCGCGTCCGCAGCCGCCGCTCTGCTCGACCGCATCCAGGCGCCGGAGGGTGCCGGCCGGGAGATCCCGGACGCCGCGACCCGGGAGGTCATCGGCCACGCCCCCGTCGCGACGGTCGCCGACCTCGACGATGCGATCGCCCGCGCCAAGGCAGCGCAGCCCGCATGGGAGGCCCTCGGACACGAGAAGCGCAGCGAACTCCTCCTGGCCGCGGCCGACGCGATCGACGCCAACGCGGAGGGCCTCGCCTATCTGCTGTCGCGCGAGCAGGGCAAGCCGCTCAACGGCCCGAACGCGCGCTTCGAGCTGGGGGCCTGCTCCGCGTGGCTGCGCACCAACGCCACCACCGTGCTCGAACCCCAGGTGCTGGTCGACGACGAGACCCTGCACGCCGAGCTCGTGTACAAGGCGGCGGGCGTCGTCGGCGCGATCGGCCCGTGGAACTGGCCCCTCATGATAACCATCTGGCAGATCGGGCCGTCGCTGCGCATGGGCAACACGGTCGTCGCGAAGCCCAGCGAGTACACCCCGCTGAGCGTCCTCGCGATGCTGGCCGTCATGAACGAGGTGCTGCCCGCGGATGTGCTCATCGGCATCTCCGGCGACCGCGAGGTCGGTGCGCGACTGGCCTCCCACCCCGACATCGACAAGATCATGTTCACCGGCTCCACCGCGACCGGCCGCCGCATCATCGAGAGCTCCGCCGGCAACCTCGCCCGCCTCACCCTCGAGCTGGGCGGCAACGACGCCGGCATCGTGCTCCCCGGCACCGACGCCGCCGCGATCGCCGAAGACCTGTTCTGGGGCGCCTTCATCAACACCGGCCAGACCTGCGCCGCCATGAAGCGCCTCTACGTGCACGACTCGATCTACGACGACGTGGTGAACGCACTCGCCGCGATCGCCGAGCAGGTGCCCATGGGCAACGGTCTCGACGAGGGCAACGTGCTCGGGCCGCTGCAGAACCGCCCGCAGTTCGACATCGTCAGCCGGCTCGTGGAAGACGCGAAGAGCCGCGGCGCCCGGATCGTCACCGGCGGAGAGCCCGCATCCGACCTCGGCGAGCTGTTCTACCGCCCGACGATCGTGGCTGACATCGACAACGACGCCGCGCTCGTGCAGGAAGAGCAGTTCGGCCCGGCGCTGCCCGTCATCCGCTACAGCGACGTGGACGAGGCGTTCGAGCTCGCCAACGCGCTCGACGTCGGCCTCGGCGCGTCCGTGTGGTCGAGCGACCCCGAGGCCGCCCGCGAGGCCGCGTCGCGCATGCAGTCCGGCACCGTGTGGATCAACTCGCACGGCGGCCTGCACCCGATGGTGCCGTTCGGCGGCGTCAAGAGCTCCGGCTACGGTCTGGAGTTCGGCGTCGAGGGCCTCAAGTCGGTCGCGGTCACCCAGGTCGTGTCCGGCCCCGGGCGCAAGGCCTGACCGTGGCAGCCGAGAACCCGGGCGTGACCGAGAACCCGGGCGTGACCGAGGACCCGGGCGCGGCCGAGAACCCGGGCGCGGCAGTGAACCCGGGCGTGACCGAGGACCCGGGCGTGACCGTGAACCCGGGCGCGGCCGTGAACCCGGAGTCGGAGCAGCCCGCGATCCGGTCCGCGATCGTCGTGGGCGCCGGCACGTCGGGCGCGATCGTCGCGCGGCGCCTCAGCGATGCGGGCGTGGCGGTCACGCTGATCGAGGCGGGCGGCTACGACACCAACCCGGCCATCCACGACCCGTCCCGTGCGGGGGAGCTGTGGCACTCGGCCGAGGACTGGGACTTCTTCACGGTGCCGCAGCCTCATGCGGGAGGGCGTCGACTGCACCTTCCCCGCGGCAAGGTCACGGGCGGGTCGCACGCGCTCAACGCGATGATCTGGGTGCGCGGCGCCGCGTCCGACTACGACCGCTGGGACCGCGAGGGCGCCACGGGCTGGAGCTGGGCCGACGTGGAGCCGGTGTTCGCCGCGATCGAGAACGACCTGCTCCCGGTCACCGACGACTACCCGCTCTCGCCGATCCAGGCGTCGATCATCGAGGCGGCCGTGCAGGAGGGCCTGCCGCACAACCCGAACTACAACGGCGGTGTGCTCGACGGGGTCTCGCAGGAGCAGGTGACGATGCGCGACGGGCGCCGCGTGAACACGTGGACCGCGTACGCGCAGCCGATCGCCGAGCAGCTCACCATCCTCACCGGCCGCGAGGTGCACTCCGTGATCGTGCACGACGGCCGCGCGGTCGGCGTGCGGCTAGGCGAGGGGGAGGAGACGGAGGAGGTGCGCGCCGACGAGGTGATCCTCGCGGCAGGCGCGATCGGCACGCCGGTGATCCTGCTGCGCTCCGGCATCGGCCCGGCCGACGAGCTCGACGCACTCGGCATCCCCGTGGTGCTCGACGCGCCCGGCGTGGGCAGGAACCTGCACGACCACCTGCTGTCGCCCGTGATCTTCGCCACCGGGAAGAAGCCCGTCGGCCCTCCGCAGCCCGGCGTCTCCGTGACCCAGAGCCACCTGTTCTGGCGGAGCCGCGAGGGCCTGCCCGAACCCGACACCCAGCCCATCCACTTCTCCGTGCCGATGTGGGGCGAGCTGGAGCCGCGCGGCAGCGACGGCTTCACCCTCATGGCCGGTCTCGTCACGCCGTACAGCCGCGGGTCGCTCCGGCTCACCGGGCCGGGACTCGCCGACCCGCCCGCGATCGACCTCGCCGCCCTCGAAGACCAGCGCGACGCCGACGCCCTCGCCGCCTCCGTGCGCCAGTGCCGCCGCATCGGCACCCGGCCGGCGCTCGCCGAGGAGTGGGGTGCGACCGAGGTCTACCCGGGGCCGGACGTGCCCGACGACGCGGTCGAGGACTGGGTGCGCCGCACCGCCATCACCTACCACCACCAGGTCGGCACGTGCCGCATGGGCTCCGACGCCGAGGCCGTGGTGGATCCGCAGCTGCGGGTGCGCGGCATCGACGGCCTCCGCGTCGTCGACGCCTCGGTCATGCCCACGGTCCCCACCGGCAACACGAACGCACCGGCCGCCATGATCGGGGAGCGCGGCGCGCGCTTCGTCCTGGCGGGCTGACGGGGGAGGGTCCGGTGCGATCAGCGGGAGGGCGGGGCGGCCGGGCGGCGCAGCGTCGACAGCAGTGCGTCGAGCGCGTCGTTCAGCCGTCCGTCCCCCGCGGAGTCCGGCATCAGCACCGAGATCATCTGCCAGCCGGCGTTGCGGGACGCGATCTCGTTGACCGCCGTCTCGATGTCGACGTGGTCGGCCAGCTCGCCGTCGTCGCGCGCCTCGATCAGGCACTGGCGGAACAGGTCGCGCCAGTGCAGGTTGTTCACGCGGTGGATGCGCGTGACCTCCTCGTCCTGCGAGGCGTGGTCCCAGAAAGCGATCACGACCTTCGCGTACAGCGGGCCGTTCGGGCTGTAGGGCAGGATCTCGCGGCACATGCGCTCCAGGGCCTCCAGCCCCCGCACGCCCTCGATGCGCGCGTGGATGCGGTCGTTCGCGAGCGTGTACAGCCGGAGGAACGCGGCGGTGAGGACGCTGCGCTTGTCGGGGAAGTACCGGGCGATCGCGCCGTGCGCGTACCCCGCCTCCGTCGCGATCTCCCGCATGGTGAGCTTGTCGAATCCCACCCGGATGATGACCTGCGTGGCGGCGTCGGCGATGTGGTCGCGGCGCTCGTCGTGGTCGACGATCTTCGGCATCGATATCCCCCTCTGCATCAACCCTCATCTGCATGACCTTTTTCGTCACCATTCGGTGACTAACGTAACCCGATCGTAACCGCAGCCCTGCAAGGCACGAGTACGATCTTTAAAATCACCAGCCGGTGACTAACTCGAAGAGGAGTTCTCCATGAACATGAATCGACTCGCACGACGGGCGGCCGGAGTGGTCGCCGCGGCGGGAGTGCTCGCGCTGGCCGCGTGCACGTCTTCCCCGGCCGACTCCGGCTCCGGCTCCGGCTCGGGCGCGGGCGGCGAGCTGACCACCCTCAAGGTCGCCACCATCGGACTCGTCTCCGACGGGGCGCTGCTGCTCGGACAGGAGCAGGGCTTCTTCGAGGACGAGGGCCTGGCGATCGAGACGTCGGTGGTCGCCAACCCGCCTGCGGGCCTCGCCGCCGCGCAGAGCGGCCAGGTCGACATCGCCTACGCCCCCAGCATCCCGCTGCTCAACGCGCTCGCGAGCGGGGTGCCGCTCAAGGTCGTGGCTCCCGCCGACGGTTACGTCGACGGCGCGGCCGACGCCGAGGACCCGGCCGAGGTCGACGACACCGGCCTCTACGCCTCCGCGGCGAGCGGCATCACCGACGTCGCCGACCTGGAGGGCGCGACCATCGCCATCCCCGCCCGCAAGGCGCAGCTGGAGGTCGTGATCACCGATGCCCTCGACCGCGCCGGCGTCGATCCCTCCTCGGTCGAGTGGGTCGTGCTCGACTTCACCTCCGCGGTCGCGGCGCTCAAGAGCGGCACCGTCGACGCGGCGGGCCTCGTGAGCCCGTTCACCGGCGAGGCCGCCGCGGCCGGGGCGACGTTCGTCTCCGCCCCGTCGGTCGGCTTCTTCGAGGAGGGCGCCGTCGGACTGTGGACCACGGGGGAGAGCACCCTCTCGGGCAAGGCCGACGCGATCGCCGCGTTCCAGCGGGCCATCGCCAAGAGCAACGCCTACGCGAACGAGCATCCGGAGGACGCGATCCAGGCCGGCATCGACGCCACCGGCTCGACGCTCACGGTCGACGAGGTCAAGCTCCCGTTCTGGCCCGCCGAGGTCGCCCCGATCGACCTCGAGCGCGTGAACGAGAAGCTCGGGAAGCTCGGCTTCCTGCCGTCCCCGGTCGACCTCGAGGGCGTCGTCGTCGCCGCGGAGTGAGCACCATGACCCGTTCCCCCCTCGTCCCACCCCTCGTCGGAGCGGTCGGCGTCCTCGCGGCGCTGGCCCTCTGGGAGTGGTCCGCGACCGCCGGGCCCCTCGCCGACTCCCCGCTGCCGCCCGCGACCGCCGCGATCGGCGAGGCCGTGCGCCTGCTCGGCACCCCCGCCACCTGGACCGCGCTCGGTGACACCCTCACCATGGCGCTCGTCGGGCTCGTGCTCGCCATCGTGATCGGCGTGGTGCTGGGCGTCGCGATCGGCACCTCGCCCCTGGCGATGCACGCCACCCGCGTGCCCCTCGAGTTCCTCAAGCCGATCCCGCCGATCGTGATCCTGCCCGTGGTGGTGCTCGTGCTCGGGCCCACCCTGGGCATGGGGATCTTCCTGGTGTTCTTCGGCTGCTTCATCGCGATCGCCGTGCAGGCCTCCGCCGGCGTCTTCGACACCGATCCGGTGGCCAGGGCGACCGGGCGTTCGTACGGCATGGGGCGCGGCGAGATCCTCGGCCGCATCGTGCTGCCCAGCGCCCTGCCCTACATCGGCACCGCGATCCGCGTCGCGGCGCCCACCTCGCTCGTGGTCGCGGTCGTGGCCGGGCTGCTCGGCGGCGGGCCCGGTCTCGGCCAGAGCCTGCTGCTGTCGCAGATCAGCGGCAACCAGGCGCAGCTGTTCGCCTACGTGCTCCTCCTCGGCGTGCTCGGCCTGCTCGTGCAGGGACTGAGCCAGTGGGGCGAGCGGCGGCTGCTGCACTGGCACCCCCAGTACCGGAAGCAGGTCGTGTGATGACCCTGACCACCTCGATCCAGACCCCCTCGCGCCTGTCCAGGAGGCGCGGCCAGGGCGGCCTCCCGCGGGGCGTGCTGATCGGTGCGGAGATCGCCGTGCCTGTGCTGCTGCTCGTGCTGTGGTGGGTCGCCTCCGCAGCCTCGACCAACGCGTTCTTCCCGCCGCTGCAGGTGATCCTCCAGCGCCTGTGGCAGCTCGCGCAGACGCCGGCGTTCCTGGTCGACGTCGCCTCCTCGGTCGGCAACCTCGCGCTGTCGTTCGTGCTGGCGACCGTGATCGGCGTGCTGCTCGGCCTGGTGCTCGGGCTCATCCGTCCGCTCAGCTGGCTGGTGGAGCCGACCGTGCACTTCTTCCGCGCGATCCCGCCCGTCGCGCTCGTGCCGATCTTCGTGTCGCTGATCGGCTTCGGCACCGAGACCCGCATCCTCTCGATCACCCTCGCCGCGGTGTTCCCGATCCTCATCTCGACCATCGACGGGGTGCGGGCGGGGGAGCCGACGCTCGACATGGTCAGCCGCGTCTACCGGCTGACCGGCCCCGAGCGGCTGTTCTCCGTGATGCTGCCCGCCGCGGGGCCGCGCATCCTGTCCGGCATGCAGGTCAGCCTCATCACCGCGTTCGTCGTGATGATCGCGAGCGAGATGCTCGGCTCCTCCACCGGACTGGGCGCGGCGACCCTGCTCGCACAGCAGTCGTTCGCCATCCCCGACATGTGGGCGGGTATCCTCGTGCTCGGCATCATCGGCTACGCCGCCACCGCCCTGTTCACCCTCTTCCGGCGCCGCGTGCTGCGCTGGTACATCGCCTCCCAGCAACAGGAGAAGAACGCATGACCACCATCGAGAGCGCCCCCGTGCGCCTGCGCGTCGACGGACTCGCCAAGTCGTACCAGACCCGCAACGGCCTCGTGCCGGTGATCGCCGACCTCACGTTCGACGTGCGCGCCGGCGAGGTGTGCTGCATCGTCGGCCCGTCCGGCATCGGCAAGACCACGCTGCTCAAGTGCCTCACCGGGCTCCAGGGCATCACCGCCGGGAGCGCCGCGATCGACGGCGTGCCCATCGACGGGCCGCCCCAGGAGATGGCCCTCGTGTTCCAGGAGTACACGCGCTCGCTCATGCCGTGGCTCACCGTGGAGAAGAACGTGCGGCTGCCCCTGAAGCACCTGCGTCTGCCCGCCGCGGAGCGCGAGGAGCGGATCGGCGCCGCGCTCGCCGCGGTCGGCCTCTCCGGTGCCGAGGCGAAGTTCCCGTGGCAGCTGTCGGGCGGCATGCAGCAGCGCGTCGCCATCGCCCGGGCGATCGCCTACCGGCCCGAGGTGCTGGTGATGGACGAGCCCTTCGCCTCGGTCGACGCGCAGACGCGCTTCGAGCTGGAGGACCTGTGCCTGCGGATCCGCGAGCAGTTCGGCATGACCATCGTGATCGTCACCCACGACATCGACGAGGCCGTGTACCTGTCCGACCGGGTCGTGGTGCTCGGCGAGCGGCCGGCCAAGGTCACCGAGATCATCGACATCGACCTCGGCCCGCGCGACCAGCTGACCACGCGGGCGCTCCCGGCGTTCGCGGAGCTGCGCACGCGCATCTTCGAGCTGATCCGGAGGGCCGGCTGAATGGCGGCCGCAGACGCCCGCGGCTATGAGGGCTTCGAGGGAAAGGCGGCGGAGTTCACGTCGGAGTCGGAGCCGTGGTGGCCCGAGCCGCGGCGGGCACGGGCGGGGGCGCCGAACGTGATCGTGATGCTGATCGACGACCTGGGTTTCAGCGACCTCGGCCCGTTCGGCAGCGAGATCGACACGCCCCACATCGACGCCCTCGCCGACGACGGCTGGGTGTTCACGAACTACCGCACCGCGCCGATGTGCTCCCCGGCGCGGGCGGCGCTGCTCACCGGGCTCAACCCGCACCGCGCGGGGTTCGGGTTCGTCGCGCACGTCGACCCCGGCTACCCCGGCTTCTCGTGCGAGCTGCCCGCGGCGGCCCCCACTCTCGCGGAATCGCTGCGCGCCGGCGGCTACGCGACCTTCATGGTCGGCAAGTGGCACCTGACGCTGGAGTCGCGGCTGCACGACGGCGCCGACCGCCGCACCTGGCCGCTGCAGCGCGGGTTCGACCGGTACTTCGGGAGCATGGACGGCTTCACCTCGCTGCACCACCCGCACCGGCTCGTGCAGGACAACTCCGTGGTGGACGTGCGCGAGTTCCCCGACGGGTTCTTCCTCACCGACGAGCTGACCGACCGCGCGATCGGCATGATCGACGACCTGCGCGTGAACGAGCCCGACCGCCCCTTCTTCCTCTACTACGCGCACACCTCCGTGCACGGGCCGATCCAGGCCAAGGAGGCCGACATCGAGAAGTACCGCGGCCGCTACGAGGACGGCTGGAACCGGATGCGCGAGCAGCGGTTCGCCCGGCAGCGCGAGCGCGGCATCGTGCCCCCGCACGCCGAACTGCCGCCCGACCCGCTCGCCGACGGCGCGAGCATCCCCGCGTGGGACGCGCTCGACCCCGAGGAGCAGCGCCTGTTCGCCCGGCACATGGAGGTGTACGCGGCCGCGGTCGACGAGATCGACCAGAGCGTGGGGCGGCTGCGCGCGCGCCTGGAGCGCAGCGGCGAGTGGGACAACACCCTCGTGGTGCTCGCGAGCGACAACGGCGGCACCGCGGAGGGCGGCCCGACGGGCACCCGCAGCTACTTCGCCCAGTTCGGCGCCTCCGGGGCGATGCCCGACGGCTGGGTGCGCGACGTGCCGCGCGACGTGGACGATATCGGCGGCCCGCGGCTGTTCGGGCAGTACCCGACCGGCTGGGCGCGCGTGTCGAACACGCCGTTCCGCTCGTTCAAGGCCACGACCTACGAGGGCGGGGTGCACGCGCCGCTGATCGTGTCGTGGCCCGACGCCCCCATGACGGGCGGCCTGCGCGATCAGTTCGTGTTCGTGTCGGACCTCGCCCCGACGATCCTGGAGCTGTGCGGCGTGCCCCCGCTCGACGAGCGGCACGGACAGCCGGCACTCGAGATGGACGGCGGCAGCATCGCGTCCGTGCTCGCCGACCCCGCGGCCGACGGCCGGGAGGCGCAGTACTTCGAGTGCGTCGGACGGCGGGCGATCGTCGAGGGCGGCTGGAAGGCGCTGTCGACCGTGCCCCCGACGCGCGACGAGGGGCCGGAGGGCGGGGTGTGGGAGCTGTACGACCTCGCCGCCGACCCCACCGAGACCCGCGACGTGGCGGCCCTGCACCCGGAACGCGTCCGGGCCCTCGCGGCGCGGTGGCACGCGGAGGCCTGGCGCAACACCGTGTTCCCGCTCGACGACGAGGGCGCCCTGTTCCGGCTGCGGCCCGACACCGAGGAGCCCCTGTCGGCTCCGGTCGACCTCATCCCGTTCCGCCCCCCGCTGGAGCGGTTCCGGTCGTCCAAGCTCACCGTGCTGCGGTCGTTCCTGGTCGAGGTCGACGTGCTCGTACGCGACGATGCGGCGGGCGTGATCGTGGCGCACGGCGACCAGGGCGGCGGTTACCTGCTCGCGCTCGACGACCGCGCGCCGCTGCTGGCGTACAACGCGTACGGGGCGATGCACCGGGCGGACGGCCCCCGGCTCGCTCCGGGGTCGCACGAGCTGGTGCTGCGCGTGGACGAGCGGCCGGGACTGCGGTGGCGGGTCGCGCTCGACGTGGACCGCGCCGAGGTCGCCCGCATCGACGACGTGCCGATGCTGCTCGGGATGGCGCCGTTCACGGGCATCAGCGTCGGCTACGACTACGGCGGCCCGGTCGACTGGGAGCTGCACGAGCGGCACCGTTCCTTCCCGTTCCGCGGCGGTGAACTGCGGCGGGTGCGCTACGTGCCCGGGGAGCGGTCGACGCATGACGCGACCGAGCTGCGGGCCGTCGGACGGGCCGTGCTGGCGGTCGCCGACTGACCGGGACCGCGGTCGGCGCCGGCGTCTGAGGGGTCGCCGGCGCCGATCGCACCGGTCCGTCCGGGACGCCCGCACCGGACCGACCGCAGGCGGGAGGGGCACGACCCGGGCCGGCCCCACCGGTGCCCGCGGCTCAGGCCGTGAGCTGCGCGACCGCGACGAGCACGAGCGCCACCACGCCGAAGCCGCTCGCGAACACGGTCAGCAGCAGCGGCAGCCCTCCGCCGGGCAGGGGTCCGGTCGCGCGTTCCGTCAGCACCGCGGTCGTACGCGCCTGACGCCGTCGCGCCGCGACCCACAGCACGCAGGCCGTGGCCACCCCGAGGATCCCCGGCACGACCCCCCAGGCCCCCGCGGCCGGGGGCAGCACGAGAGGGAACACCCGCAGCGACAGCAGCGAGCCGATCGCGATCGCCAGGGCCGTGCGCCGCCAGGCGAGCTCCGTGCGCTCGGGCTGCAGCCCCGGGTCGTACAGGCGATCCGGTTCCGCCGCCCCCCGCCGCATCAGGGCCGCCGCCCCGTCAGCGCCACAGCACGCCCGCGAGGACGAGCAGGCCGACCGTCACCACGACCACCGCGAGCAGCACGGCGGAGAGCGCCCCGGGCAGCGGCCGCGACTGGCGAAGCGCCCGCTCGGCCCGCATCCACTCGAACCACGCGAGGGGAGCGACCGCGGTGCCCGCGACCATCAGCAGCAGCGACGCCGCGAGCCGGAATCCCGGGTGCAGGTCGAGCCCCAGCACCTCCAGGGCCACACCGCCCGCGATCAGCGCGAGGCCGGTGCGGGTCCAGGCCAGGAACGTGCGCTCGTTCGCGAGCGAGAACCGCGGATCGGGCTCCTCGCCCACGCGGTAGACGGAGGCGGGGAAGCGGCGCATGGCCTCATCGTAGCGGCGCATCCGCCGCTCAGCGCTCGTGCACGGGACGCCCGGCGAACCAGGTCGACACGACCTCCGTGTGGACGATCTCCTCGGCGGGCCCGGCGATCGCGTCGCGCTCCAGCACCACGAAGTCCGCGGACTTGCCCGGCGTGAGGGAGCCCGTCTCGGCGCCGAGACCCATCGCGGTCGCGGCGTTGATCGTGAACACCTCCAGCGCCTCCTCGGCCGTGAGCGCCTGCTCCGGCCACAGCGTGCCCGGCGCGCGCCGGAGCGGATCGGCGCGGGTCACCAGACCCTGCAGTCCCTCCAGGGTGTTCGGCGACTCGCTCACCGGCCAGTCCGAACCGCCGGCGACGAGGGCGCCCGCGTCGAGCAGCGACCGGTTGGGCTGCGAGTGCTCGGCCCGCGCACCCAGCACATCGGCCAGCGCCTGCGGGATCACACCCGGGTACCAGATGAAGGGCGAGATGTCGGCCGAGACGTCGAGCGCCGCCAGCCGCGGGATGTCGCTCTCGGCGAGGAACTGCCCGTGCGCGATCTGCACGGGCGTGGTGAACCCCTCCGCCCTGAGCTGCTCCGCGGCGTCGAGCACGAGCCGCGCCGAGCCGTCGCCCGTGCAGTGCACCTTGGCGCCCAGGCCGCGGGCGGCGACCGTGCGCAGCCAGCCGGTGAGCTCGTCGAGCGTCATGGTCGTCTCGCCGCGGAAGTGCGCGCCGTGCACCGGGTCGGCGGGGTACGGGTCGAGGAACGAGGCGGTGCGCGCGGGCGGCACGCCGTCGAGGAAGATCTTCACGAAGTCCGGCCGGTGGTGGGCGGTGCGATACTCCTCGCCGCGGTCGAGCAGGGGACTGCCGATCGGGTCGAAGCCGAAGATCTCGTCGTTGATGAGCAGCGACGAGACCACCCACGCGTGGAGCTCGTCCGCGCGGTCGAGCCCGGCGAGCGCGGCCAGGATGTCGACCGAGACCCCCGCGTCCTGGAAGGCCGTGATCCCGAACGAGTTCAGCAGCTCGACGCCGCGGCGGGAGGCGGCCGCGTGCTGCTCCGGGGTGAGTCCGCCGCTGCGGTCGTACGCCTCCTGCACCGGGATGCCCGCCGCCTCCAGCAGCACGCCGGTCGGGGTGCCGTCGTCGGGGTCGAGCAGCGTGACGCCGCCCGCCGGGATGCTGCCGGCGGTGATGCCCGCCAGCTCCAGCGCCCGGCTGTTCGCCCAGCGGTTGTGCCGGGAGTCCTCCATGAGCGCGACCGGGCGCCCGCCCGCCGCCTCGTCGAGCCGCCGCCGGGTCGCGGTGTTCGCGAGGGTCGGCAGCAGGGTGGTGGACACGGCGCCGCCGACGATCCACGCGTCCTCCGGCAGCGTCGCCGCCTTCTCGCGCACCCGGTCCAGGATCTCGTCGAGGCTCAGCGACGGCGCGAGCGACAGCTCGAACAGCTCGGTGCGTCCGGCGAGCGCGTGATGGTTGTGCACATCGACGAAGCCCGGATACACGGCGGCGTCGCCGACCTCGAGCGTCCGTGTGCGGCGTCCGCGGAGGCCCTCCACGTCGGCGCGGTCGCCGATGGCGAGGATCCGCCCGTCGCGCACGGCGAAGGCCTCGGCGCGGGGCCGTGTCCGATCGGCCGTGCGGATCGTGGAACCGGTGACGATGAGGTCGGCGACGTCGGTCATGTCAGGCGTCTCCGAAGGTCGCGGGCTCGAGCTCGGGCGTGTGGTGCGTGGTCGACAGCAGCCGTCCGTAGGCGCCGAACGTGAAGTGCGTCGGCACCTCGCCCGACTCGTCGAGGCCGAACAGCACGCCGTGCGAGCGGATCGCGTTCACGTCACGGTGGTCGGCGATGGTCACCGAGGCGCACGGGATGACCTTCTCGCGCCACGCGAACACGTAGATGCCCGGTCGCACCTGCCACACGCTGTTCTCGTCGGTGTCGGCCAGGCCGCGCTCCGGGCCGGCGAGGCACTGCCACGAGTACCACCGCGGCGACAGGTACACGTGCTCGTAGGCGTGCTCCTCGCTGTACACCCACTCCACGCGACGTCCGATGAGCGTCGTGGTCGGGGCGGCCTCGCCGCCGGTCACCTCCGTGCCCTCGATGGTGCCCGGCGCGAAGTGGTGCTGCACGCGCGTGCGGCCCTGCTCGGGGGCGGGGAGGATGTCGGAGATCACGGCCAGCGAGCGCCCGTGCCGCAGGTCGAGAATCAGCGACACGGCCTCGTTCGGCAGGTAGCGGTGGTGGAACTGCACGAAGTACAGCTCGTCGTCGACCTCGAACGCCTCGTAGTTGTCGGTGTCGCTCGCGGCCTCGGTGCTGTCGTCGGCGCCGGGGCGGTAGTCCCACGTGACGGTGGAGTCGTCGAAGCGGTGCACGATGCGGGTGCCGCGGCCGTCGACCACGGTGATCTCGCGGCCGCTCAGCGCCGTGCTGTGCGGGGCCTTGTTGGCGTCGAAGCCGGGGGCGAGTCCCTCCAGCGGCAGCCACGTGGAGGTGTCTGCGGGGTTCAGCGTCGTCGTCATGGGGTTCCTTCCTTCGGAGGGCGGGGGAGCGGAGCGGATCAGCGGGCGCTGACCCTCTCCAGGTCGGTGGCGAGCCCGTCGTACACGGCGGGCCGGGAGCGCTTGAGGTAGGCGGCGTAGACGATGCCGCCGATCAGCGCGAGCACGAGCAGCAGCGGCATCAGCCGGATCGCGAGCTCCTCGGAGCCGGCGACGATGTTGAAGTTCACGATCGCGAGGATCGAGATCGCGGCGATGCCGAGGAAGCCGATGCCCGGCGCGATGAACGTGCTCCACCAGCGCGGGTCGCCCTGGCGGCGGAAGTACACGACGATCGAGATCGCGGCGAGCCCCTGCAGGATCAGCACGCTCAGGGTGCCGAAGCCCAGCATCGCGGGCACGAGCGTGAGGATGGGGTCGGCGCCGGCGATCGCGAACAGGATCGCGACGATGCCGGCGAACCCGGCCTGCACGATGCCCGCGAGCTGCGGGGCGCCGTTCGCGCGGGTGCGGGCGAGCGCCTGCGGCAGGATCTTCGCCCGGCCCAGCGAGTACAGGTAGCGGGTGGCGGAGTTGTGGAACGCGAGCATCGCGGCGAACAGGCTCACCAGCAGCAGCACCATCATGACGGTGGTCAGCGGGCCGCCCAGGTACTGCTGTGACAGCGAGAAGATCAGGTCGCCGGTGGGCAGGTGCTCCAGTGCCGTGGCCTGCGCCTGCGCCACACCGGTCGCGCTCACCACGGCCCACGTGGTGACGCCGAGGATCACGCCGATCGCGATGATCGAGGTGTAGGTGGCGCGGGGGATCGTGCGCAGCGGCTGCTTGGCCTCCTCGCTGAACAGCGCGGTCGCCTCGAAACCGAGGAAGCCGGTCGCCGCCAGCAGCAGGCCGATGGGCAGCGATCCGGAGAACACGGCCTCCGGGCTGAACGCCGACACGTCGTAGCCGGTCTGCACGAGCACCGAGACGTCGAAGATCACGAGCATCAGCACCTCGAGCACGAGGCACACCCCGAGGATCTTCGAGCTGAAGTCCACGCCGATGCGCGCCAGCACGAAGCACACCACGATCGACAGCAGACCCCACACGAGCCAGTTCACGTCGAGGCCGGTGAGGTCGCGGATGATCGTCTGCATGAAGAAGCCGCTCGTGCCGATCGTGCCGACCACGAAGAAGTTGTAGCCCAGCGTGGCGATGAGTCCGGCGACCAGACCACCGGTGCGGCCGAGGCCCTTCACGACGAACGCGTAGAACCCGCCGGCGTTGACCAGCTGCTTCGACATCTGCGCGTAGCCCACCGCGAACAGCAGCAGGATCGCCGCGACAAGGAAGAAGGACATCGGGGTCCCTCCGCCGTTGCCGAGGGCGATCGCCAGCGACGCGACGACCACGATCCCGGTCAGCGGGGCGACCGCGGCCAGGACGAGGAAGACGATGCCGGCGACGCCGAGGGCGCCCGGTCGGAGGGAGGTGTGGTGCGGCGTCGTGGACGCGGACAGCTGCTCTGCCACGTCGGCTCCTTTGCTCGGTGACGGCCGTGCGGACACGGCATCGACGACGAGGGGAATCGTCGATAGAGCGAGTCTGCTCGTCGGCCCGGCGCCGCACTTGACCGTGAGCGAAGGACGATGGTGCCACCGTGCACACCCCGCACACGCCCGTGCTGACGCCGTGGCGCGGGGAGCAGGATGACCGGGACGACACCGCCGCCGTTCCCCGCGCACCGCCGGGCACCGGGCGGCAGGGAGGACCACATGGAGCTGCGGCTGGACGGGACGACGGCCCTCATCACGGGCGCGGGCAGCGGCATCGGCCGGGC
>NZ_SSDQ01000049.1:0-14890 GCF_004794315.1 Microbacterium sp. PF5
GTCGACCGGCACCGTCGCCGCCGCTGCGGTCGTGAAGCGGGCAACGCTCCCCGCGACCCCGCCGGCGAGCGAGGGCATCGACGTCGACGAGCAGAACCTCGCCGCGCTCGCGTCCGGGCAGCCGGCCACCGTGACCGCCTCCGGGTTCCGCCCCAACGAGGAGGGCATCAAGGTCGTGGTGTACTCCACGCCCGTGCTGCTCGACACCGTGACCGCCGATGCCTCGGGTGTCGCGACCTGGTCGGGCGCCCTGCCCGCCGCGCTCGAGGACGGCGCGCACACGCTCACGTTCCAGGGATCGGTCGACCGCGGTCTCGCGTTCACCCTCGCTCGCGCGACCGCCGCGATCGGCACGTGCACGGTCGAGGGGGCGACGCTGAACTGGGGGTACAAGGAGTCGTTCCGCACCTACATCGAGGGCATTGCGAAGGGTGGCTGGACCCTGACCGACGTGGCCTACCGCTACCCCGACTTCGTGTGGGAGAACGGTGCGGGCTCGCTCGACGGCACCGCGCTCACCGGGCTCGTCACCTACGGCGGCAGCATCGCGTTCACGGGTCACGACGGTGCGCTGAACACCACGCTCGGGAACGCCAGGGTCGAGCTCGCGGGCGACACCGGCTACCTGGTGTTCGACGTGACCGGCACCACGCAGGCCGGGGAGAGCGTCGACCAGCAGGGCGTGCGACTCGCGGAGTTCCCGCTCGCGGACGCCGCGGTCGTCGACGGCGCGCTCCGGCTGGACGCGGTGGCCACGACGCTCACCGAGGCGGGGGCCGCGGCCTTCGGCACGTATCAGGCGGGGGAGCAGCTCGACCCGGTGACCGCCGTGATCCCCGTCGACACCGCGTGCGGCACGGCCGTGGCGGAGGAGCCGGAGGCGGACGCGGGGGCGAGCGCGGCGGTCACCGCGGTGACGGAGCCGGCCGACACGGAGGGTGCACCGGTCTGGCCGTGGATCGTCGGCGGCCTCGTCGTCGTGGCGCTCGCCGCCGGAGGAGGCGTGCTGATCGCCCGCCGCAGCCGCACGGCACAGGCCGAGCCGGAGACCACCGAGGGCTGAGCCGCGGACGCACCCGCCCTCTCCCGGACGACCCGGGGGAGGGCGGGTGCGCAGGGGGCCGGGTGCCCGACCCGCCCGGACGGTGGGACAATGGAGACATGGCCCCCCAGGATTCCCACCAGACCGTCGAAGCGACCGTGCGCCGTGTGCCGCGGTACGGCGTGCTCATGGGCATCGGGGTCGTGCTCGGGGTCGTCGTCGCGGGCGTCCTCACGATGATGGGCAGCTACGACGAGTCGCAGGCGCTCGACGTGGTGTATCCCCCCGGTCAGGTGTTCGGGTTCCTGCTGCTGTGGACCGTGCCGTTCGGTCTCGCGCTCGGCGGGGTCGCCGGGCTCGTGCTGGAGCGGGTCGCGAGGCGCCACGACCGCGTGGTGAAGGTCGACCGCGAGACCGTCGTCGACGGCGAGGACTGAGCTCAGGCCAGCTCGGCGATCACGGGCCGGATGGCCGCGTCGAACGCCACCACGTCACGCCGCAGGCCGTCGGTCACCGCGACCGACAGTGCCCCGATCCACCAGATGCCCCGCTGTGACAGCGGGAGCACCTGCACGTTCAGCTCGAACGAGTGGGCGCGCCGACCGATCTCCCGCTCGAACTCCGCGATCGCGCTCGCATAGGCGCGGTAGGCGTCGCCGCCGGTGTGGCTGGTCATGGCGCCGACGTAGCGGTCGTGCGCCGCGTGGGCGAAGCGCAGGGCAGTCGCGGCGTGCGGCCGGATCGCCGCGGCGAGCTCGTCGGCCCCGGTCGCGGGCAGCGCGACGAGCGTCTCGAACCCGTCGATGAGCTCGAGCGGCACCCCGGAGTGATGCGCCCGTGGCTCGACCGTCATGTCCCAGTAGTCGCGCCACTGCGCCTCGATGGCGGGCGAGGCGTCCACGGCATCCGGCGCTCGCACGGGGAGCTCCCGGAGGGTGGGCAGGTTCTCCGGCGCGCGGATGCCCAGCAGTTGCCGCAGGGCGAGCGCGACCAGCACGGGGACGCTCGCGTCCTCGCGGATGAGCCACTGCGGCTTGTCGGCCATGCGCCCATCGTAGGGGGCGGTGCACCGGGCTCGGCGTCCTCGCAAGGTAAACCCCTGGACGAGCCGCGTCAACCCTCGCCGTGATACCCGGAGGGGGGAGTAGACCTGCCTGCACGTCGGCGGCCGTCGGCGCGGAGTCGAGAGGAAGAACGATGTCGCAGAGCAATGCACAGGGTGTCGCCGGCGGCGGCACGGACGAGTCGCCGGGGACCGTGAAGACCGCCGCGCACGAGGCGGCCGGGGTCGCCGGTACCGCGAAGGATGAGGCGGCGGGGGTCGTCGAGACCGCGAAGGCCGAGGCCGGCGCTGTGGCGCACGAGGCGAAGGACCAGATCCGCGACCTGTACCACCAGACCACGGCCGAGCTGTCGGAGCAGGCGGCGATCCAGCAGCGTCGCGTCGCGGACGGGCTGCGGTCGGTCGGCGGAGAGCTCGGCTCGATGGCGCAGAACGCCGAGGGCGGGGTCGCGGCGGATCTGGTCCGTCAGGCCTCCACCCGTATCCAGGGCATCGCCGGCTGGATCGGCGACCGTGACCCGGGGTCGCTGCTGACCGAGGTGAAGTCGTACGCGCGGGCCAAGCCGGGCACGTTCATCGCGGTCGCCGCCGTGGCCGGACTCGTCGTGGGACGCCTGACCCGGGCGCTGTCCGAGGGGGCGGCGGAGTCGGGTTCCGGCACGTCGACGCCGACCGCGGGCGCGGCCTCCACCACCGCGGTACCGGGGGCGACCGCCTCCGGGCTCTCGGGAGCGGGGGCCACTCCGAACCTCGACCCGGCGGCGACGACGCCGGCGGCGGTTCCCGGTTCCACGAGCGCGGGCGTGGGCGCGGGTGCCGGTGTCGGTGCAGCCGGAGCCACGGAGACGGGCGGCAGCACCACGCTCGGCCAGCCGCCGCTGCCGACCGACGGCACGGTGCCCGGCGCCCCCGATGGGATGAGCGGCATCGATGCGGGTACCGCGCCGTGGGGTGTGACCCGTGACGAGGACCGCGGCGACACCCCGCTCTACGACAGGACGGACGCGGCCAACCGCGCACCGGGTGACGAGGAGCGACCATGACCGACGCCACCCCGACGCCTTCGGAGCAGAAGGCGGAGACCACCTCATTGGGCGACCTGCTCAGCGAGGTCACGAGCGACCTGTCCACGCTGATGCGACAGGAGCTGGAACTCGCGAAGGCCGAACTCAAGCAGTCCGCGACGCGGGCCGGCCGCGGAGCGGGCATGCTCGGCGGGGCGGGCTACGGCGCGATGATGGCCGTCTTCTTCCTCTCCGTCGCGCTGTGGTGGGGTCTCGGCTACTACGTGACCGGTCTCGGCTGGTCGGCCGTGATCGTCGCGGTCATCTGGGCGCTGGTCGCCCTGGTCCTGTTCCTGGCGGGACGCACGCAGTTGAAGAGCATCGAGGGGGCGCCGCGCACGGTGGACAGCCTCAAGCGGATCCCCGATGCCGTGAAGAGGAATGAGGAGAACAAATGAGCGATTCACCCGACGCGATCCGCGCGGACATCGAGCGGACCAGGGCGGAGTTCGGCAGGGACGTCGACGCGCTCGCCGACAAGGTCACCCCCTCGAAGGTCGTGCACCGGCAGACGCAGAAGATGAAGGGTGCCGCGCGCTCCGTGGTCGACCGCGTCATGGGCGTGGCCGACGACGCGGGCAGTCACGTGGGCGACGCGTCGTCCTCGGTGGCGGATGCCGGCCGGCACGCCGTGGCGAAGGCGCAGGGCAACCCGCTCGCGGTGGGGCTCATGGCCTTCGCCGCCGGGCTCGTCGTCGCCGCCGTCATCCCGTCCTCCACGAAGGAGAAGGAGCTGGCGGGCGAGCTGAAGGAGAAGGCCCAGCCGCTGGTCGACGAGGTCACCGAGGTCGCGAAGACCGTGGGCGAGGATCTCAAGGAGCCGGCGCAGGAGGCGTTCGCGGCCGTGAAAGACGAGGCCGCCGGTGCCGCCGAGCACATCCGCGATGACGCGACCCACGCGGTGGACGAGGTCAAGGGCAGTGCGCAGGACGCCCGCGACACCGTCACCGGAAGCTGATCGGCGAGCGCTCCCCGGGGGTCCGATGCCGCGGCACGGCACCGGACCCCCGGGCTCTGTAGCCGGTCGGGGGCTCCGGGCGCAAGCCCGTTCTCCGACCGGCTCCCTCATGACAGGGTCATGATCATGAAACTCGTCTCCTACGCCGGGCAGCAGGTCGTCACGACGGACGACGTGGCGGACGCCCTGGTCACCCTGGCCGCCTCCCTCGCCAGCGAGGGCGAGTCCGCGGCCGTGCAGATCCCGATCCACGTGGACGGGGAGAAGGACAGCGCCGACCTGATCGTCGGCGTCGGGAACGACCTCCTGGTCGGTCCGCAGTCGTCGAACGGCGACGACCCGGACTTCTCCGCGGACGCGGCAGCCCTGCGCGAGCACCGTTTCTACCCGAAGCCGACGGCCGAGGACGGGGATGTCGACGACGACGGACTGCCGGCGATCGACCTCGACCTGGACCGCGGAGTCTGACGTGTCGCATCCGCAGACGCTCGACGTGCCCGAGGAGGGCGCCGCGCACACACCGTCGAAGGCGCTGTGGGCGTCGGTCGCGGACGGGTTCTACGTGGGCAGCCACGCCGGAGCCTTCCTCGGCTACGTCGACCGCCAGCCCGGGGGCCTGTGGCGCGCCTTCGACTCCGCCTCACAGATCATCGGCGACTTCACCGACCATCACACGGCCATCGCCGCGGTGACCGAGGCCATGACGGACGACACCGCTGCAGGGGGACACCTCGGATGACGATCGACCACGCGCTGCTCTCGCTCGTCTACTGCAGCACCGCCACCCGCGCGTTCGACGACGACGAGCTCGAGGCCCTGCTCGCCTCGAGCCGCGCGGCGAACCAGGCGCGGGAGATCACCGGTCTCCTGCTGTACCGCGAGGGCGAGTTCGTGCAGATCCTCGAGGGCGAGGAGGGCGTGGTCGAGGCGCTCATGACCCGCATCTCCGAGGATCCGCGTCACCACGACGTGCGGGTGCTCCTGCGCGAACCGCTGCACGAGCGCCGGTTCGCGGACTGGACGATGGGGTATCAGCCGATGGTGGCCGCCGAGCCGCGCCTGGCCGAGGGGTACCGCGACTCGTTCGACGATCTGCGCGTCGGCGACCACGACATGATCGGCCGGGCGCTCATGGAGCTCACGATGTGGTTCCGCGTGCGGCAGGCCGCGCAGCGGGCCGAGGCTCTGGAGATCCGGTAGGGCTGCGGGCGGTAGGCTGTTCGAGTGGCTGCCTCCCCCACCAACCCCTATTCCGAAGCCGGTGTCGATACCGCTGCCGGCGATCTCGCGGTCGAGCTGATGAAGTCGTCCGTGCGCGCGACGCACGGACCCGAAGTGCTCGGCGGCGTCGGCGGTTTCGCGGGCCTCTTCGACGCGAGCGCGCTGCGCGACTTCCGGCGTCCGCTGCTGGCGACCAGCACCGACGGCGTCGGCACCAAGGTCGCGATCGCGCAGGCCATCGACAAGCACGACACGATCGGGCAGGACCTGGTCGGCATGGTCGTCGACGACATCGTCGTGGTGGGTGCGAAGCCCCTCTTCATGACCGACTACATCGCGTGCGGCAAGGTCGTGCCCGAGCGCATCGCCGACATCGTCCGCGGCATCGCCGGGGCGTGCGCGGCCACCGGCACCGCGCTGGTCGGTGGCGAGACGGCCGAGCACCCCGGACTTCTCGGACCGCGCGACTACGACGTGGCGGGAGCCGCGACCGGCGTGGTCGAGGCGGATGCGATCCTCGGCGCCGAGCGCGTGCAGGACGGTGATGCGGTGATCGCGGTCGCCTCCAGCGGCCTGCACTCCAACGGCTACTCGCTCGTGCGTCACATCATCACGGGCGCCGGCATCTCGTACGCCGACACCGCCGCCGACTTCGGCACCACGTGGGGTGAGGCCCTGCTGGAGCCCACCCGCCTGTACACGCTGCCGCTGCTGCGCCTGATCGAGCAGCTCGCGGGCGGCGTGCACGCCCTGAGTCACGTGACCGGCGGCGGCATCGCGGCGAACCTCGCGCGCGTGCTCCCGCAGGGCAGCTGGGCCGAGGTCGACCGCGGCACGTGGTCGCCCAGCCCGGTGTTCCGCGTGCTGAGCGACATCGCCGGGTCGACGCTGGAGTCGGCCGAGGGCACCTGGAACCTGGGCGTCGGCTTCCTCGCGGTGGTCGCCGGCGACAAGAAAGACGCGGCGATCGCGGCGCTGGACGCCGAGGGCATGCCCGCGTGGCAGGTCGGCGCCGTCGGCTTCGGCCCGCGGCCGACCGGCGAGTTCGAGCAGGGCGCCAAGGGCGTCGACGGTGGAGCGGTGCGCCTGGTGGGCGCCTACGCGGACGGAGCGAAGTAACACCCCATGTGCGGCATCGTCGGAATGGTGGGGACAGCCCCGGTCAATCAGGACATCTACGACGCGCTCCTGCTGCTGCAGCATCGCGGGCAGGACGCGACGGGCATCGCCACGGCGGAGGCCAACGGCGTGATGCACAACGCGAAGGCGCAGGGCATGGTGCGCGAGGCGTTCCGCACCCGCGACATGCGCGCGCTGCTCGGCAACGTCGGCCTCGGCCACGTGCGCTACGCCACCAAGGGCACCGCGTCGAGCGAGGAGGAGATGCAGCCGTTCTACGTGAACGCGCCGTACGGCATCATCCTCATCCACAACGGCAACCTCACCAACACCCGTGAGCTCACGGCCGAGATGGCGAAGCGCGACCGCCGTCACCTGAACTCGTCGAGCGACACCGAGCTGCTGCTCAATGTGCTCGCGGGCGAGCTGCAGGCCACCACGTCGACGGTCGACCTCGACCCGGAGCGCATCTTCGAGGCGGTCGCCCGCACCCACGAGCGCATCGAGGGCGCGTATGCGGTGATCGCGGTGATCGCGGGCTACGGTCTGCTGGCGTTCCGCGACCCGTTCGGCATCCGGCCGCTGATCCTGGGCCGCCGTCCGTCGACCGTGCCCGGCGCGGAGGGACGCGACGAGTGGGTCGTCGCGAGCGAGTCGCTGGTGCTGGAGAACGCCGACTACGAGGTCGTGCGCGAGGTCGAGCCCGGCGAGGCCGTGTTCATCACGAACGACGGCGAGCTGTTCACGCGGCAGTGCGCCACGGAGACGCATCTCGCGCCGTGCGCGTTCGAGTACGTGTACCTCGCCCGCCCCGACTCGATCATGAACGGCATCTCGGTCTACGAGTCGCGCCTGCGCATGGGCGACAAGCTGGCCGACACGATCGCCAAGCACGTGCCGATGGACAAGATCGACGTGGTCATGCCCATCCCCGACTCCTCGCGCCCGGCCGCGATGGAGGTGGCCCGCAAGCTCGGCATCGAGTACCGCGAGGGCTTCTACAAGAACCGCTATGTGGGCCGCACGTTCATCATGCCGGGGCAGGCGGTGCGCAAGAAGAGCGTGCGCCAGAAGCTCAACGCGATGTCGGCCGAGTTCCAGGGCAAGAACGTGCTGCTGATCGACGACTCGATCGTGCGCGGCACCACGTCGAAGGAGATCATCCAGATGGCCCGCGACGCCGGCGCCTCCTCGGTGACCTTCGCCTCGGCGGCCCCGCCCGTGCGGCACCCGCACGTGTACGGCATCAACATGCCGTCGCGGCACGAGCTGATCGCGCACGGCCGCACGATCCCCGAGATCGCGGAGGAGCTGGGCTGCGACCACCTGGTGTACCAGGAGGTCGACGACCTGAAGGCCGCGATCACCGAGGGCTCCGTGCTGGAGGATCTCGACATGAGCTGCTTCGACGGCCGATACGTCACCGGCACCGTCACCGACGAATACCTCGCCTGGGTGGAGGGGTCGCAGACCTCATGACGGCGCCGAGCGCGCGGCCGCTCTGGAAGGGTCGGGCTCTCGCGCTGGTCGGGATCGTGCTGGTCGCGTTCTCGCTGCGGTCCGCGGTCGCCTCGCTGTCTCCCGTGCTCGACCACGTCGCGGAGGACTTCCCGGTCTCGTCCGTGATCGTGGGGCTGATCGGGGCGGCGCCGCCGGTGTGCTTCGCGCTGTTCGGCCTGCTGACGCCGCTGTTCGAGCGTCGGTTCGGCCTGGAGCGGATGGCCGTCGTGGCGATCGTGCTGATGGCGGCCGGGATGCTGCTGCGCGGTCTGGCCCCGGACTCGTGGAGCCTGCTCGCGGCGACGGCCGTGGTGTTCGCGGGGGTCGGTTCGGGCAACGTGCTGCTGCCGCCGCTGGTGAAGAAGTACTTCGCCGACCGTCTCGGCGTCATGATGACCGCGTACTCGACCACGCTCGCGGTCTCCACGTTCCTGCCGCCGCTGGTCGCGGTGCCCGTGGCCGACTCGCTCGGCTGGCGCATCTCCCTCGGCATGTGGGGCGTGGTGGCGGCGCTGGCGCTCGTGCCCTGGGTCACGCTGCTGGTGCGCACGCGCGGGGAGCGCGATCGTCCGATGCCCACCGAGCTCCTGACGCCCGACCCGACCGACGGCGTGGACGATGTGCGCGACGCGGTCGCCGCCTCGACCGGACCGATCACGACCCAGTCGGCGAGCCCGCGCGTGTTCGGGCGGCTCTGGCGGCTGCCGCTGGCGTGGGCCCTCGCGCTCGTGTTCGGCACCTCGTCGACCATGGCGTACGTGGCGTTCGCGTGGCTGCCGACGATCCTGGTCGACCTGGGTGGCGTCAGCCCGGCGACCGCGGGCTTCCTGCTGTCGCTGTTCGCTCTGGTCGGGCTGCCCTGCTCGATGCTGGTGCCCGTGCTCGTGGTGCGGTTCCAGGCGACGCGGCCGCTGTTCCTGGTGGCGGTCGCGGCCGGACTGGTGGGGCTGCTCGGGCTGCTGCTCCTGCCGACCGTGGCGCTGCCGCTGTGGGTGGCGATCTTCGGCCTCACGGCCATCATGTTCCCGCTGAGCCTGGTGCTGCTGAGCATCCGTGCGCGCACGCCCGAGAGCGCCGTCGCGCTGAGCGGCTTCGTGCAGAGCATCGGCTATGCGATCGCGGCTGTCTTCCCGCTGCTGGTGGGGCTGCTGCACGAGACGACCGGCGGGTGGCAGGTGCCGCTGCTGGTCGTCGCCGCGGTGCTCGTGGTGTCGATCCCCGCGGGTATCGTCGCCGGTCGCCGCCGCACGATCGAAGACGAGTGGGAGCGCCGGCACGGCCACTGGTGACGCCGCTAGCGGATCGGCACCGAGGTCCCGTGGGAGACCCCCTCGTAGAAGTAGGTAGCGATGCCGATCGCCGCGAACGTCACCAGGACGAGGGCGAGAATGACGCCGGCTGCGATGAGGACGACCGCTTCTGATCGAGGCGGCCGCCGTGTGAGGCGATGGATCACCAGGATGAGCAAGGCGCCTTCGATGAGAAAGGCCCAGGGGCTGAAGAGGCCGAGAAGAGCGCCAGCCGCCGCCCCGGCCAAGATCCACCAGTGCAATCGCGCGCGCTCCATGATGTAAAACTTTACTGCTCGTGAGTCCTCGTCCCCGCCCTGGGAAACCCGCAGGGCTCTGACGCGTCGGCTGGTCTGCGCGAGCCGGCGTCAGCACAGGGAAGCGGAGGAGCGGGGCGAAGGGGTAATCTAACGTGTTACCTCTCGTTGTGCAGCGCGGTCTGTGGCCGCCGGAAAGCGGTGTGCCCGATGGACATGACATCACCATCCCGAGTCAGGACCGGTGCGGCGACCCCGCATCCGGACGAACCCGGTGAGCGCTTCCTCAGCATCTCCAGCGTCGTCATCGCGGTCGTCTCCCTCGTGTGCGGCTTCGCCCTGTTCCCGCCGCTGGTCGGGGTGATCGCCGGGCTCCTCGGTCGGCAGCGCGAGCCGCGCGGAGATGCGATCGCGGCGTGGGGCATCGCGCTCAACCTCGTGGTCCTGCTCGGCTGGGTGGTGCTGCTGGCGGTGCTCGTGCTCACCGGCACCCTGACCGCGCTTCTGCATCCGTAACGGCCCGGACACGACGAAACACCCGCACGAGGTGCGGGTGTTTCGAACCGGGAGGCTAGGCCTTCTCTAGTTCGTCTTCGTCTTCGTCCGCGTACTCATCGGCCCACTTGTCGACGTAGGCGTCTTCGTCGGAGTCGCTCGAATGCCCGAGCTCGCGCTCCAGCGCCGAGTAGTTCACCGACGGACTGTACGCCTTGAGTTCGCGGGCGATCTTTGTGTGTTTCGCCTTCTGACGGCCACGGCCCATGCCTGAGACCCCCTCACGAGTTAAGCTGCGGGCAGACGGGCGCCCGAGTCATTCACGACACCGGCTCGCGGCCGGTAAGAGTAGCATTCAGAATAGCATGCGGGGAACACGCCCTGGCCGATGCCGGGCCGCCGAAGGGAGCGATCTTCATGACCGACAGCACCTCGAACCCCTCCGATGAGGCCACGCAGAACGCAGCGCTGCAGAAGGCGGTGATCGTCGGCATCCAGGTGGATCAGGATCCGCGCGTGCTCGACGAGGCCGTCCGCTTCGCCCGCCTGCTGAACGCGCCGCTGGTGGTCGCGCACGTCGACGTCACCCGCTTCGTGACCTACGAGGACCCCGACGGCTACGTGCACTCGGCGCCGATCGACATCAACTTCGACGCGGGAGCGGCGGAGTTCGAAGCGGTCGAGGCCGCCGCTGCCACCCAGCTGCGCGACCGCGGCATCACCTGGACCGCCCGTCAGCTCGTCGGCGATCCGGCGCTGGCGATCAAGCAGCTCGCGAACAAGCTCGATGCGCAGTTGATCGTGGTCGGCACGCGCAAGCGCGGCCTCGGCGAGTCCATCCGGGAGTTCTTCACCGGCTCGGTGGCGGCACGTCTCACGCATCGCCAGCATCGCTCGGTGCTCGTGGTGCCGCTGGGCGAGCTCGTGCCCGACGACCAGAAGGAGATCTGGCCCGAGTAGTCGGACAGACGCGAGAGGGCCCCGTCGACCATTGTCGACGGGGCCCTCTCGCGTCAGCCCGTGTGGATGACGATGCCGCGTGCCGGTGCGAGGGGGCGCTCCGGCGGGGATGCCGTTGCCGCGGTCGTGGGCGCCGGGAGCTGCGGAGCGGACCGATCCGCCGCCGGTGTCGGACGCGCGGGCGGGTCCACCGGCGGCGGGGTGTTCACGATCCCGACCGGCTCAGGCCCGCGGTGACGCCACGCGCGGCCTCGTCGAGGGCGTTCTCGAGCTCGGTGACGATCGTCGCGGGGAGCAGCCCGCCCTTCGCCACGTGCGTGCGCAGGTCGGTGCGGACGCGTGCCCGGAACGCGTTGATGATCGCATCGGCGCGGTGGAGCTCGTCGCGGCTCGTGAGGCGCGCGTCGTCGGTCTCCGTCCGGGGGCGGCTCTTCGCCGCGGCCCTGTCGTCCTTCGCCGCGGTCGCGAGGTCGGCCCGCAGGCTCTTCATCGCCTCCTGCACGCTCTGGCGCACCTCGTTCGCGATCAGGCGCACCGAGTCGGTGATGCCCGCCTCGATACCCGCGAGGTCGGCCTCGCGCGAGGCGAGCTCGGCGCGTCCGGCCTCGGTGATCGCGTAGATCGTGGTGCGGCCGTCGACGGTCTTGGTCACGAGGCCCTCCTCTTCCAGCTTCGCGAGGCGCGGGTAGATGGTCCCGGCGCTGGGCGTGTAGGTGCCGCCCGTGCGATCGGTGAGCGACTGGATGATGCCGTAGCCGTGCTGCGGCGACTCGGCCAGCAGCGACAGCAGGTACAGCCGCAGGTCGCCGTGCGAGAAGACCGCGGGAGTCATGCTTCCTCCCATTCGGGGTCGTCGGCGATCGAGGCCGGAGTGCGGCGCAGCACCGTGACCCCGCCGGAGACGGAGTTGGCGCGCAGGTCGACGAAGCGCCCGGCGAGCTCGCCCGTGGTGCCGGTGTAATTGCTCGGACCGGACGAGCTGCGCTCGACGCCGTCGATCAGGAGGCGGCCGCTGAGCGAGCGGATCACGTAGTTCGCGGCGAGCGACTCGTCGAGGCGCACGGTGGTGCCGCCCGACACCGAGTTGACGGTGATGGTGTTCACGTCGCCCGCGGCGTCGATCGTCGTGGAGCCGGAGACGATGTCGACGACCGCCTTGCGCACGGTGCCGGTCACCGCGACGTCGCCCGAGACGCTGTTGGCGTTGATGGAGCCGGTGAGGCCGCGCACCTGCACGTCGCCGGAGACGGAGTTGACGCTGAGGTCGCCGATGAGTGTGTCGACGATGATGTCGCCCGAGACGGTGTTGAGGCGGGCGTCGTTGCGGATGCCGGAGACGAGGGCGCCGGCGCTGACGACGCCGAGGGTGAGGGCGATTGACCGGGGGACGGCGACGCTGACCTCGGCGCGCGGGCCGCCCGAGCCGAAGTTGCGGAACACCTCGAGGAAGTTGTCCCAGCCGAGCTGCGGGTGGTCGATCTCGACCTCGCCGTCGTGGGACTCGATGCGGAGGTCCTTCGTGGTGACGCCGTGCACCTCGATGCGGATGCCCGGTTCGTCGTGGGCGATGACGTCGACCTGTCCGCCGACCAGGCCGATCTTGAGCCGGGTGGCCGATTCGATGTCGATGACGCGTTCCTCGCCGGGGGCGATGAGCCACTTCTCGGTCATGTGCTTCTCCTTGAGTCGGAATCACGATATATCGTGTGTTCCTCAGTGAACACGATATATCTCGATGTGTCAAGGGTGACCGCCCAGCCCGCTTGACATTGACGTTGCGTCAACTTCTACCGTGGAGACATCACACCGAGAGGAGGAGACATGACGAAGGCGGACTGGTCGATCCAGGAGATCGCACGGCTCGCGGGCACCACGAGCAGGACGCTGCGTCACTACGACGACATCGGCCTGCTCCCGCCCTCGCGCATCGCCGCGAACGGCTACCGGCACTACGACGGCGAGGCGCTCGTGCGGCTGCAGCGCATCCTGCTGCTGCGCGAGCTCGGACTCGGACTGCCGCAGATCGCCGACGTGCTGGGCGCCGACGCCGCACCGACCGAGGCCGCAGCCCTCGAGACCCACCTCGCGCTGCTGCGCGCGGAGCAGAACCGGCTGGCGCGGCAGATCGCGTCGGTCGAATCCACCATCACGGCATTGAGAGGAGGTGAGAACCTCATGGCAGAGAACATGTTCGACGGCTTCGACCACACCCAGTACAAGGAGGAGGTCGAGGAGCGCTGGGGTCGTCAGGCCTACGCCGACAGCGACCGCTGGTGGCGCGGGATGACCGACGCCGAGCGCGCCGACTGGCAGCAGCGCGTGTCCGACCTCGGACGCGACTGGGTCGCCACGGCCGAGAGCGGTGCCGACCCCGCGTCCCCCGAGGCGCAGGAGCTCGCGCGACGTCACGTCGAGTGGCTCACGGGCATCCCCGGCACACCCGCCGCGGCGCCCGGCGGCGACGTGAAGGCGTACGTGACCGGGCTCGGCGAGATGTACGTCGCCGACCCGCGCTTCGGCGCGAACTACGCCACCTCGGACGGCGGCACCCGCGGCGCCGAGTTCGTGCGCGACGCCCTCCGCATCTACGCGGACAGCAACCTCTAACGGGTCCGGCCCGTCGCCCCGCTCCCGTCACCGGGAGCGGGGCGACAGGCACAGGCTCAGCCGGACGCCGAGCCGAGGTGACGGGCGAAGAAGCGAGCGGCGTCCTCCGCGGCGAAGGCCGGAACACCGGTGTGGCCGCCGAGGTTCGCCTGGAGAGTCTTCTCCGCCGAGGCGAACGCATCGAACAGCTCGAGCGCCATCCCGCGGTCGTTGCCCTCGTCGTCCCATTGCAGGAGCACGTGCACGGGGATCGTGATCCGTCGGGCCTCGGCGAAGGTCGCGCGCGGCACGTAGCTCCCGGCGAACAGGCCCGCGGCGACGATCCGCGGGTCGACAGCGGCCAGGCGCGTCGCGACCGCGATCACCCCGCCCGAGATCCCGACGCGCTCGCCGATCTCCGGCAGCGCGAGCACCGCGTCCATGGTCCGCTGCCACTCGGGCACCGCCGCGTCGACGAGCGGCAGGATCAGCCGATCGATCAGCTCGTCGCTTGGCGCGCGCGCTTCGTCGAGTGCGCGGACCAGGTCTGCGCGGGCCTCGGCGGCACCGGCGAGCGGTGTGCGCTCGCCCGCACCGGGAAGCTCGATCGCGACGGCGGCGAACCCCTGCGCGGCACACGCCCGCGCCCGGCCGGTGAGACGGGAGCGCATTCGCTGCAGGCCGAAGCCGCCGGGCTGGCCCAGCAGGACGAGCGGAACGGGGGTGTCGGGAGAGGCGGAGACGGGGGTCCAGAGCACGCCGGGGACGCCCCCGACGACGAACTCGCGTTCGATGACGCCGTCGCTGAGACGCGGCGCCGAGGTGAAGTGCATGGTCATGGTCGTACCTTTCGGGAATGCGGCAGAACTGCGGCACTCCCGGGCGACCTATCGCCCGACCGCGACTCCTCGGAGGAGCACCGACGTCGTTGTGAACACGGACACCACCTCCTCGCCTCGGGCACGGGATCCCAGGCTACCGCGCGGTCGAGGGCGGCCGCCGTACCGAATCCGGACGGCGGCGCGCAAGGGGGCGCTCCGCGGCGACGCCCGGGCGTAGGGTCGGGTCATGGTCCACCGACGTCGGCGCTCGAACGCCGCGCCGCTGTTCGTCGCCGCGGCCGCCGCCTACACGGCGAACTGCGCCCTCGGCGCCTCGGTCGCCCTCCGCCTGGTCGACACCCGGAACTTCCGGTGGCTGCACCACGCGCTCTACATCGCCACCTGCGCGACCGCGGCGCTCGCCGCCAGCGCCGGGCTGTGGGGCGAGCCGCGTCGCCCCACGCGGACTGCGCGATCGTGATGCCGGTGGCCACGATGCCGGCGATGTCGGCCGA
>NZ_SSDQ01000050.1:0-1747 GCF_004794315.1 Microbacterium sp. PF5
GTCCGGCTCCGGCCTGGACGGCGAGCCCGAGCCGGACGGCGAGCCGTCGGCGGGTCCCTTCGCGCAGCGCTTCGGCCGCGTGCGGGGCGTCGGCGGCCTTGGCGGTGAGCCGGGCGCGTCCGAGCATCGTCTCCGAGGCCCGGACGGTGACCGGCAGCGTCTCGGCGACGAGCGGGCCGAAGCGCCGCCCTCTCGCCACCGCCACCGCGAGTCCGGCGGCGAGGAGCAGGAGGATGGCCGGGGTGACCCAGTCCGGCGTGAGACTGCCGAGCGTGTCCGGTGCGGCGGTGCCCTCGACGTCGGAGTCCTGGAAGGAGGGGACGTACCAGACGAGGCGGTCGGACTGGCCGAGCAGCGCGAGGCCGAGGGCGGCGTTGCCGTTCTCGGCGAGGAAGGCGTTGCTGAACAGCTTGGTGCCGTCGACGATCGTGCGACGGTTGCCGTCGCGGTCGTCCACGAGCACGGCCGCGCCGCTGTCGTCGCCGAAGCAGGCGTCGACGCCGCTCGCGGGCGAGAACAGGCGGTCGGGCCGGATCGTGCCCACCTCGGCGAACTCGGGCACGGCGCAGTCGGCCGCGGCGGTGGAGACGCTGCCCGGCGCGGGCTCGCCGATCCGCAGTTCCCCGAGCAGGTGCGTGCCGGTGGAGAGGAAGACCACGCGTGCGGCCGGCGCGATGAGGTCGGCGACCGCGTCGTCGCTCAGGGTGTACGGGTTGGTCATGGCCAGCGTGGCATCGTCGTCCAGTGCCGCGCGGACCTCGGCGCGGCTGCGGGCGACCTCGACCTCGACGCCCCGGTCGCGGAGGATCTCGGCGAGGGCGAGCGCTCCCGTGTCGCTGCGGCTCTCGGGGTCGAGGGCACCGCGAGCGCCGGGGCTGCTGGCGGCGAACTGCGAGGCGGCATAGGCCACGACGAGTACGAGGATGCCGATGAGCGCCCAGCCGACGATCGCGCCTGTGCGGCGAGGGCGCCGCTCGGCCGTCGTGGCGTCCTGCGGGGTGACGAGGGTCATGCGGGTACCGCCTCCGGTCGCCGCGCGCGCAGGCGGTCGTCGGTCGCGGCGAGCTCGCGGTAGGTCTCCTCGGAGGCGGGGTGGCGCAGGTAGCGCACATCGTCGAAGGCGGCGGCGGCGCGGCGCATCGCGTCGGACTCCTCGGCGAACACGAGGCTCGCCGATCGTGCGATGGCCTGCGCGGTCGCGCCGGGCGCGGGGTCGATGAGGTCGCGTTCGAGGAGGCTGCGCGCGATGGCCCGGTAGCGCAGCACCACGGCCGTGTCCCAGTCGCCGTCGCGCGCACTGCGCTCGGCATCGGTGCGCAGCTGCGCGGCGGTGCGGTCGTCGTCGGCGCCCAGCAGGTGCGCGTGGCCGCGACGTACCGCGCGGGACCGCCGGGGGCGCCCCCACACGAGCAGGGCCGTGATCAGGGCGGCGGCGATCAGCAGGACCACGGCGATGAGCGCGACGGGGCCGACGTTCTGACCGTTGCCGGAGCTGAACAGATCGGCGAGGAACCGTCCGACGTCGCGGGCGAGCAGATCGAACCAGGTCGGCTTGGCGTCGGCGTAGCGCGGGTTGGCGAGCTCCTCCTCGGCCCACCGGCGCGCTTCATCGCCGTCGGGGATGAAGACCTCGTCGAACCGGAGCATCATGCGGAGCGGTCACCGCCACCGGGAGCCGTGCCGTCGCCCTCGGGCGCGGGAGCGGGTGTCGCCGGAGCCGCGGGACGCGGGGCCGGGGCGGGCGGGG
>NZ_SSDQ01000051.1:0-276 GCF_004794315.1 Microbacterium sp. PF5
GACAATGATAACGAACCCCAGTATAAGGAAGAAGCCATATTGCTTTATATAATCAATTATGTCATTCGCACTGGTTGGTTTTTCAACGTGAATGCCGTCTTTATTCGTCGTAATATGAATATCTTTCATTTTTACTTCATTCTTTTCCTTTTGTAAATCAATCCATTCTATATTTGGAATACTTTCTAGATCTTTTAACACTTCTTTTAATGGTTTCACACCTAAGTAAGGATGATAAAATGCCCCAATAATCCCATCGGATAATTTAGAAACAGA
>NZ_SSDQ01000052.1:0-47021 GCF_004794315.1 Microbacterium sp. PF5
ACGAGTCCGACGACGAGTCCGACGACGAGTCCGACGACGAGTCCGACGACGAGTCCGACTCGAGCATCCCTCCCCTCAAGGGCCCGGGTTCCTCCGCGAAGGCGTGGGCCGCGTACGCGCTCAAGCAGGGCTTCGAGGTGGAGAAGGACGCGAAGGCGTCCGAGATCCGCGACGCGCTGGCTGAGGCTGGCATTCCCGTCGAGTAGGCAGAGAGGACCCTCCACATGGCACTTGATCCATTCGCAACCGTCGAAGACGTCGAGGCTGTGTGGGGGGAACTCCCCGTCGACGAAGAGACGAAGGTGGAGGCGTGGCTGCTGATCGCGTCGAACAAGCTGCGGCTGAAGGGCCGCAAGTGCGGTATCGACGTCGACCAGTTCATCGCCGGCGACGAACTCCTCAGTGAGGCCGCCAAGGACGCGGTCGTGGCGTCGATCCGCCGTGTGCTGCTCAACCCGAAGGGGCTCCGGCAGCGCTCCGTCACGACCACTGACGGACCATTTTCGGACACGGGTTCCGAGACCGTCGACACCGCAATCTCATCGTCTGCGATCTACCTCGCCGATGAGGACCTGACCTGGTTGCCGTGCGCTCCGAAGAACCGACTGCGGTCGTTCTCGGTCAAGTCGGGGTTCCGGCAGTGACTCCGCGGTACGAACCCGTCATCATCCGACGTGCAGTCGAGGTCCTCAACCCTGATGGCGACCCCGTAGGAGCCGACTGGACCGACCATCTCACTCTCTCCGCGAAGTTCGCCCCATCGAATCCCTCCGAAGCGCTCGAGGTTGGGAAGAACACCGTCATCACCGGCGGCATGGTCTACGTGCGGGATCTCCCAGTTCGACCAGACATCACCTCGAGTGATCGTGCCAGCGTGCGCGGCGTCGAGTACGAGATCGACGGCGAGATCGGGGTGTGGCTCCGCGAAGACACCTGGGCCGTCCAGTTCGCCGTCCGCACAGCCAAGTGAGGAGAGCAGGTCATGAAGGTACGAGTGAAGTTCCCCATGATCCGCAACCCTGAAGGGTCCCCGACTGAAGCCCGCCAGAACCACAAAGTGATACGCGAGTCCCTCCTCCTGGACACGACCGGCTCTGGGGTCGAGAAGGCTCTCGTGGACGCCGCGCAACGCGCCACAGGCCCAGGGCAGGAGGTATTCGTTTCGCGTGGCTACGGCCCCGCAGGACGTCTATCGGTGTGGATCGTTGACCAGTCGACAGACGGGCGTCGCCGCGACAAGCAGCAACGGCTCCGGGCCGCGCTCGCCCGCGTGCAGATCTAGGGGTGAGACATGGCAGAGTTCGCGTCGAAATGGCCCCACGTCCGTCGCTGGGCCATCAACACCATCAGGGCGTCCGTCACCGCAGATCGCGTATCCGCTGAGCGCGACGAAAGTCTCCGACGCCAGGTCGTTGTCTCCGTCGCACCGTCGCGGCTTGAGACGGCCGTGTCGCGGCAGTATCTCGTCACCGTTGACTGCTGGGCGTACGCGAACAGCGTGATGGCGAAGGACGACGCGTTCGAGCTCTGCACCGACGCCGCATACGCCGTCGAGTCCGCGGCCCGCGACGGCGCCCCGGTCGTCCGGACTGAGCTAAACGCTGGCCCCACGGAAAACCGTGACGAGGCCGGCCATTACTACTACACGGCCACCGTCTTGGTGGTCGCCCACCGACTCCCGTAACCGCGGGGGACCGCCACCAGTTGCCGGGTGGGTCACTCACTGACACAGGAAGGTAGCTGGCACATGACCGCTGCACTCATCGAAAACGGCCGGACCATCAACCCGGCTGACGTGCGCCTGGTGCAGGATGGTCGAATCCTGCTCGGCGCCTACGGAATCTCCGCCCCCACCGGACCCAACTGGGATCCGACCGCGGACCTCGCCTCGAAGATCCGTACTGATCTTGGGTACTACGGCGAGGACGGGTTCTCGCTCACCGCCGAGCCCGGAGACAACAAGCGATTCGTCGCCCACAACGAGGACGTCGTCATCGATCAGGACGGCCCGGGCACATGGGCTGTCGCCTTCTCTGGCATTCAGCGATCGCGCACCCTCACCGAGGCGTACTTCGACACCGAGGTGAACGCGACGACGGGATCGTTCACCCTCACGAAGGCGTCGGTCAATACGTTCCGCGATCTCGTCACCGTCGGCATCTCTGGGGACGACGTGATCATCACCCACTATCCCCGGGTGAAGGTCGCCGACCGTGAGGCCGTCCAGTTCGGTGCTACGGCGATCAACGCGCTCGGGATGACACTCCGCGCGTTCCGAGACCCGATCCTCGGCTACCAGGTGCGCCAGTGGGACACCACCCTCATCGAGGTCGCACCAGCTGCTCCCACGATCACCACGACCGTCCCCGCCACGGAGCAGGCGGCGGCCGGGAACGTCATCATTTCCGGAACCGGGTTCACCGGTGCCACGTCGGTGAAGTTCGGTACAGCCGAAGCATCCTTCCAGATCCTCTCCGATACTCAGATCGTCGCCGTGATGCCCGGTGGGACCGTCGGCGCGGCGAACATCACCGTCACGACCGCAGGCGGCACTTCCACCGCGAAGACCTTCGCCCGTTCGTGAACAAGCCCCGGGGGTGGTGGAGCGGCAACCCCGCCACCCCCGGTCAAACTCCCGGTTGCCAGACACCACGAAAGGTTGCCGACCATGACTGAAGAGACCCCCACCGAAGTCCAGATCACCCCTACCGCGCCCGCAGCTGTCGAGCTCATCGCGTTCAACATCGTCGGCGTGGGCAAATTCGACCTCCCGGTTCTCGGGACGCCCGGGGTGCCATTCGGTATCACCTCCGCATTCGGCCAGTTCGAATCGTCCCGGCGTACCGGGACCGCGCAACAGAAGATGACCGCGTGGACGCGACTCATCGACACGCTGGCGGACACCTACCCGGACGCTGTCCGCGTGATCGCGCGGCTGGGAGGGGACGACATCGCGGAGATCTTCAAGCAGTGGGGCAAGAAGTCTCGTGAGCACACTTCCTCTACTCGGTGAGCGCGACTGTCCCATAGAGGTATCCCATGCCTTTGCGCTCCTCGAAGGCGACTACGAGTGGTCCGAGGAGCGCAACGAACGGTGGCTGCACCTGTGGGACGTGCTCGCCGGATACCCGGACCTGCATGCGCGTGTGCACACACTCGACACCGGCGCGTTCACTGAGTTCGTTCGACAGTGGGTGGGCAAGTCGAGCACCTTCGACCACCGGTCGGCGATCATCGTCCCGATCATGCGCCACCACCCCGGCGAACTCCGGCACGATCTCGCGAAGATTGGGATCGCGTACAAGGACCTCGAAGATGGCACGCTCACATGGAATGAGATCTGGGCCTACGTCGGCGGCGTCATTCGGGACCGATCCTCGACCACCGTCGCCGCGATCCAGGGGCACAAGTACGTGCCATCGCCCGCAGAGATCGCGGCGTGGGACATCCACGAGCGCGAGATGAACGCGCAGCGCGGGAAGAACGCCCAGTACAGACGATTCCCTCGTCCGTGGGCAGGGAAACCGCCGACCTACTCGACGACACCCACAGAGGTAACGCCCGAGCGGGCGGCCCGGCGCGCGAAGCTCGCCGCCATGTTCTAAGCCCTGTTGCCGCGGGGACGTTCCGTAAGGAGGAGTCCCCGTGGCTGAAGCTGTCCTCTTCGTCGAACTCGTCCCCACAACCACTGGTGTCAAGCGAGGGATCGAAAAGGACCTCAACGGCGCGTTCCAGGAAACCGAGAAGCAGGGAACTGGCGTTCTCAACAAGCTCGGTGCCCTCGCCAAGGGCGTGGGTATCGCCGCGGCGGGGGCGGTTGCAACCTTCGCGGGAATCGCCGTCGCAGGCGGCTTCTCGCGTGCGATGAAGATCGACGAGGCGCAGGCGAAGCTCCGCGGACTCGGCAACGACACCAAGGCCGTCGACACGATCATGGCCAACGCCCTGGCGAGCGTGCAGGGCACTGCCTTCAGCCTCGACGCTGCTGCAACAACAGCGGCGGGTGCTGTCGCCGCCAACATCGCTCCGGGGGAAGAGCTCGAGCGTGTCCTGACGTCTGTGGCGAACGCGGCTGCGGCCGCTGGTGTCGACATGGCCGACATGGGCAGCATCTACAACAAGGTCGCCTCTCTCGGCAAAGCCCAGAACGACGTTCTTCAGCAGGTCGCCGATCGAGGAATCCCGATCTATCAGGCCCTCGCTGACCAGCTCGGCGTCACTGCCGACGAAGTCTTCCGCATGGCTTCTGCCGGCGAGATCGGATTCGCGCAGTTCGAGGCCGCGATGTCCGCGGCCTCCGGCACGGTCGCCGACGAGATGGGGACCACCTTCTCCGGGCAGTGGGCCAACATGATGGCCTCTGTCAGTCGCATCGGTGAGGGCCTGATCTCTGGGTTGTTCCCGCAGATCAAGGACGGCGTCGCCGGGGTGACCGACCTCTTCAAGCAGTGGGAAGTCGGAGCCAAGGACATCGGCGCCGCAATCGGCGAGTTCGTGGCTGATGCCGGCCCGAAGATGGTGGACGTCCTCAACCAGGTCTGGGAAGCCGGCGCGAACGTCGTGGGGTGGATTCAGGACAACATCACCTGGCTCGGTCCACTCGCCGCCGCCGTTCTCGGAGCCGTCGCCGCCTATGGTGCCTGGAAGCTTGTCACCGAGACGGCGACAGCTGTCCAAGCGGCCTTCAATCTCGTGATGAACGCGAACCCGATCATGTTGATCGTCACTGCGATCGCGGCTCTCGTGGCCGGGCTGGTGTGGTTCTTCACTCAGACCGAGCTTGGGAAGACGGTCTGGGCGGAGTTCACCCGATTTCTCGGTGAGGCGTGGGCGAACATCTCCGGGTTCTTCACCGACGCGTGGGAGAACGTAATCCAGCCGATCTTCCAAGGGATCGGTGAGGTGTTCACCTGGATCTACGAGAACATCATCGTCCCTGTCGTCACCGGGATCATGCTCTACATCGGCCTCTGGGCGGCTCTCATCACCTGGCTGTGGGAAACCGTCCTTCAGCCTGTGTTCGCCGGCATAGGTGAGGTCTTCACCTGGATCTACGAGAACGTCATCGTCCCGATCATCGACGGCATCATCCTGTACTTCCAGGCATGGGGTGCGATCTTCACGTGGCTGAACGACACGATCATCCAGCCTGTCTTCGCAGCGGTCGGCGCCGCCTTCACGTGGATCTACGAGAACATCATCTCGCCAGTCGCGACCGCGATCTCGGGTGCGATCCAGTTCGTCGGTGACACGATCCACGCCGTCTTCTCCGGGATCTCCGCGTTCATCGGCGCAGCGTTCGAATCGGTGCTGTCGGTCGTGCGGGGCCCCATCAACGGGCTCATCGGGCTGATCAACTCCGTCATCGACGGATTGAACTCCGTGAGCGTCGACATCCCCGAATGGGTACCCATGGTGGGCGGGCAAACGTTCGGGCTGAACATCCCGCATATCCCTCAGCTGGAGGACGGCGCGCTGGTCAAGGCGCGCACCGGGGGGATCATCGCGAACATCGGCGAGGGCCGGTACGACGAGATGGTCATCCCGCTGTCTCCGCAGGTCCTGGGGCAGCTCAACGGCGGAGGCAACGGCCCATCGGTGAACGTGTACCCGCAACCGGGCATGTCGGAAGAAACCGTCGGCCGGATCGCGGCCGACCGGCTCGCCTATCAGCTCGGGAGGTACTGATGTTCCGAGGAGCACGGATCGGCGGGGTCCACTTCGAGGCGGTACCTCGGGACTTCGACTCCTTCGTGATGGTCAGCCCAGGGGGATACACGCGGTCGTCGTCTGTGCGGCGCGAGGACGTACCTCGCGCCGCACAGCACGGTTCGTTCGCGCTGTCCGCATACCGTGACGCACAGACCTTCTCCATCAAGGGCATTGCCAAGCGGCGCACACCCGAAGAGATGGAGAATCTCGAGCTGCATGTGCGCGGACTCTGCGGCGACGGCGGCTGGGACACACTCGCCATCGACGAGGGCACCGGATCGTACTGGGCGAAGGTCGGACTGTCGTCGGTCGACTTCGACATCCTCGGCTCCGACCCCACGATCGCTGAGTTCCTGATCCAGCTTTGGTCACCGGACCCGTGGCTACTCGGCGAAGTGGAGGACTTCCCTGCGGGGGTTCCTGCGTTCCACCGGGGCAACTTCCCCGCGACCCCGACGTTGCTGGTCGGCGCGGGCACTGGTGGGTACACGATCACCGGCCCCGGCGGCCGCATCATCACTGTCACGTCCGCGCCCGCTGCGGCGCACGAGATCGACTTCGAGCAGGGCGGGCTGTTCCTCAACGGCGTTCGGCAAGTCGGCGCGATCACTGTGTTCCAGGACTGGAAGGTTCCCGCGAGTCTGCCGGGCGTCACAGCAACCATCAGCGGATCGCGATCCCTCACCCAAAGGGTGACAAAGACGAAGGTGTGAGTGCGGATGGCTGAAATGCGCGTGCACGTCTGCAACGGCATCACGGGTGCGCGCGTCGAGACCGTGCGGGCCTCAGCATTCAGCTACGCCCGGCTGCTGTCCGCGGGCGCGGAAGGGACCGCGACGATCCCGCTGGACGGCTCGATGAGCCCCGCCGAGATCGACGCCTTGTTCGCGGCATGGAAGCACATGCTCGTCCTTGAGCGAAACGGTGTCGTCGAGTTCATCGGCTACATCGTCGCTGAGCCGCAATACACCCGTGGCACATCCACGCTTCAGCTGAAGCTAGGTGATCTGTGGTCTCTTCTCGCCGGACGCCTCGCCGTCGATCACTCCGTGGGGCAGGCGGTGCTTTGGTCCCAGACGGTGACGGGAAACCTCGCGACGCACGCGAATACCGCGCTGGTGTGGGCTCGTGACTCGTACACCGGGCTACCCAACGCGTCGTTCCCCCTCACCATCCCGGGAGTGCCCGGGGGGACCTCCGTCACCCGCACGTACTACGGCTACCACCTGCAGCCGCTGCCCGCGATGTTGAACAACCTCATGGACGAGGGGCTGGACATCTACTTCAAGCCGCAGTGGCTCGCGCCTGGAATGGCTGGCTGGGTGACGCACGCGAACAACGCCTGGTCGTCGGGGACCACGCGGGAGATGTCTGTCACCGCGCCGTTCTCCCAGGTGACCGGATTCACGCAGCGAAAAGACGCTGCTCGCGTCATCAACAACTCCATCCGTGCCGGTGAGGGTTCCGAGCTCGACATGCTCGCCGTGTCGAACATCGACATGGCCTCGCCGTTGCCGCTACTCGAACGGGTCACCAACTCGAAGGATGTCACCTCGGCGTCGCAGCTCTCCGTGCTGGCGGGACAAGACCTCGTCACCTACGGGGAGGCGACCGTCCAGTGGGACCTCGAGGTCCTCGCTGACACCCCAGTCGATGTCGGCGACACCCTCCGCCTTCACTTCTCTGGTGACCTGCGAATCCCCGACGGCTGGTACACCCGCCGAGTAGTGAAGATCGCCGGCGACATGGGGAACTTCAAGACCGTGTCGGTGCAAGCAACTGGGGGTGCCTGATGAGCGTGAAGCACCTCGGGGAGGGCGCGACCGAGCAGCAGATCCAGCGTCTGTGGACCGCCATCAACAATCTGTCCCGCGCGACCCTGCAGCATGCGTCGATCGGCCGTGCGGGCATCCGCGTGCACAGCGGCGGGTTCATCACCATCGAGAACGGTGGCCTGGACGTCACCGGCATGGCCACCGTCGCCGGGGTCCTCACCGGCTCGGGCGCCTTCGACTGGTGGGGCCCCTCCATCCTCCGCGGCACGGTCAACGTCACCGGCGACCTCTACACGTCCGGGCAGATGGGCATCGCCGGGCTGCTGACCGTGGCCGGCTCGACGACGCTGAACGGCGCCGTCACGATGAACAACGACCTCACCCTCGGCACTGGTCGCGTCCTGGCCGGTCCGCTGCGGATCGACCGGGCGGGCGGCTACGGCGGCCGCGTGTACTCGTCGAGCATCCTCGTGCTGGAAGCAGCGAACGCCGTGCTCATCCCGAACGACGTCGACATCCGCGGAATCCTCCTCACCGACGGCCTCGACGTGGACGGGCCGAAGAACTTCCGGATCGACCACCCCACGAAGCCCGGCTACTGGCTGCGCCACGGCTCGACCGAATCACCGGTCTCCGGCACCGAGTACACCGGCACGGCCACCATCGGGCCGGACGGGTCCGTCGACGTCGAGCTGCCGGACTACTTCGAGGCGCTGAACAAGCCCGACGGCCGGACTGTGCACGTCACCGCGGTCGGGCGGCCCTTCCTCGTGGGTGCCGACAAGCCCCGTGACGGGAAGGTCACGATCTACGGCGACCCGGGCCGCGACGTCGACTGGATTGTGAAGGCCGAACGCGAAGGGGCCGACTTCCCCCTCGAGGAGAAGATCCCGACCGAGCCGGAGCCCGAGGCGGAACCCGAGCGGCCGCAGGAGCCCGAGGGTCCCGCGGATGAGCCCGCATCGATCTGGGAGCTTCCCGGCGTGCGGGCAGGAGAGGAGTAGCCATGGGTGGACTCGTCATCGAAACCGTACGCCCCGGGGTGCAGTTCGTCCCGGTCGCGGCCGCCGCGTTCCGCCGAGCCAACGCGCAGGTGCGGGCCGAGTTCGGGCGCGACATCGACTCGAACTCCACGTATCGGTCCTGGTCGGACCAGATGCTCATGTTCACGAACTGGAACCGGTACGTCGCCTCCGGGCGGCTGCCGGCGCTGTACCCGGGACACAGCAAGGCCGTGCACCCGTCCGAGTCGTTCCACGTCAGCGGGCTCGCGCTCGACTCCGACGACTGGAAGATCCCGCGGATCGTCGCGATCCTCGCCGAGCACGGCTTCATTCGTACCCGCCTGCACGTGCCCGGTGAGGACCACCACTTCGAGTACGTCCAGAAGCGCGACCGCCACTTCGGCGAACCGATCCCCACCGGCAGCGCGACCGCGCCCGCCACCACCGCACGACCCGAGTCCGAGGAGGACGAGATGCCCGATTCCATGTTCGCGATCGTCGACGGCGTGCCGTCCTGGTGCTGGCTCAACTGGGGCACCGGCGCTCTCATCGCCGTGCACACCCAGGCCGAGGCCGACTGGATCGGCTCCTACATGGGGTCGATCCGGCAGGATCTCCGGTTCGCTCGCGTCAACGGCGCGCAGGTCACGGATGGCGGCACCGAGCTCTACAAGAACAAGCTCGCCATGTTCGGGCTGCTCTGCCCGAAGCCGACCATCCAGCGGGGCGGCTTGTCCGACGGGGACTTCACACGCCTCGAAGCGATGATCACCGCCGGCGTCAAGGACGCGCTGACCGGCGTCGCCTGATGCGCACGCGCGTAGTCGGGGGAGGTGCGCATGGCTGAGGAGCTCCCACCGTCCCTGTTCAACATCCTGCGCAGCGACCTCCGGGATACGCGCACCGAGATCAACGGACGCCTCGACGGGCTCTCGCGCGACATGGTCACCGCCTCGATGCTCGCGCAAGTCCAGGCGAACCAGAAGGAGCGCGACGACCGGCAGGACGCGCGACTCCGCGACCTCGAAGAGGCCGACACCGAACGTGAGAAGGAAGCGCGCCGCATCGCGGAGGAGCAGCGGAAGACCCGCGCGCAGCAGATGTTCTCCATCGGCCTCGCCGGATTCGGTGCCCTGCTCTCCGTCATCGGCGGAATCGTCCTCTGGACCGTGACGACCGGTCTGCAACAGATCGCAGGAGGTTGAGCATGTTCTCGACGAAGATGTGGACCGTCGGCTACAAGGTCATGGGCGCGCTGATCGTCGTGCTCGTGCTCGGTGCGATCGTCCTGGTCTCGCTGAACAACGCGCAGCTGCGCGCCGAGAATCAGGACATGTACGCCGACCTGCAGGCGTCGCAGGCCAACGCGCAGAGCCTTTACGAGCAGCTGCTCGCTGAGGGCGTCGAGCCGGAGGGCGAAGCGCCCGCCGAGGTCGTCCCCGGACCCGCAGGAGATCCCGGCCCGCGCGGACCGTCTGGCCCTGCAGGCGATGACGGCCAGCCCGGCGCGGCAGGGCTCCCAGGTGCACCCGGCGCGAAGGGTGACACCGGCGACCCCGGACCGCAGGGCACACCGGGAGCCACCGGCCCCAAGGGCGACATGGGCCCCGCCGGGCCTCCCGGCGCCACCGGCGCGACCGGCCCCACCGGACCCGCAGGTCCGCTCTGCTCCGACGGGTCCAAGGCCGTAACCGGCTGGATCACCATGGCCGGCACCGAGTTCGGCCCGTTCACCCCGACGCAGGCGACCGTCTGCGTCCACCCAACGACAGGAGTCACCCCATGAGCAAGCTCACCGACCGCACCTGGTGGAAGGCAGCGCTGCTGCGCGCTCTCTACACGGCCATCGCGATCGTCCTCCCGTACCTCGGCGGCGCGCTGCTCGCCGATGTCCCGTGGATCACCGCGGCATCCGCGGCCGCGCTCGGCTTCCTCGCCTCGCTCGCGACGTCCCTCGCCGGACTCCCCGAGACGCAGGGCACGAACCTGCCCTGGTGGCTCGCCGCCGTCGAGCGCGTCGTCAAGACCTTCGCCCAGGCCCTCGCCGCCGGATTCCTCGGCGCGACACTGCTCTCCGACGTCCCCTGGTCGACCGTGGTCCAGGCCGCACTCATCGCCGCGCTCACCTCGCTGCTGCGCCTCGTGCTCGCCACGCTTCCGCAGGACCCGACGATGCAGCCCTCCGACGGCATCACGATCCGCGGCCCGCTTCGTCTCTCGGGGACAGCGATCGTTGTCGACCAGGTGAACCACTTCGACACCACGGACCCGCGCGAGGCGGCAGAGCTCACGTCCACGCAGCTGCGTCGAGACCTCAAGGGGGAGTGATGGCCGTCGTCACCTTCACGCTGACCGACTTCGGACTGGAGACGCTCACCGACAAGTCGCCGCGCGTCATCTTCACGCCGTCGTCGGCTGGCGTGAAGGGGGCGCAGCTGTTCCCGACGACCCCGATCGTCACGATCCCCGACGCCGCCGGCAACGGGTCCGTCACGCTCGAGGCGACCGACGGGGTCGTGCCGACCGTCTGGTATTCGGTGTCGATCGAGCACCTGCAGCCCGGCGGTGAGTACACGCACTACGACGTGCTCGGCTATCGGCTGTTCGTGCCCGAGCAGGGCGGGCCGATCGGTTCGCTCCCGGGTGCGCCCCTGTCGCCGCAGAGCGTCCTCGTGTCCCTCGACCCGCCACCGCCCGGATACAAGGGCTGGTGGCTGTATTCCCCCGCGCAGGGGCAGGAGATGCCCCTCGACGACCCCCTCATCGGGGAGCTAAGGCTGGTGAGCTGACATGGCCGACATCATCCCCATCACGAACCTCCGCGGGCCCGCCGCGCGCATCTCCTCGTTCACGGCGAAGACCGTGCCGGCTGATCAGCCCGCTGCAGCTCGCATGACGGGGCCCGACCAGAACCGGCAGATTGAGGTCGACGTCCCCCGGGGGCTCCCTGGTGTGAACGCCGTGGAGAACGACCAGGCGGTCGCCACGTACCTGGGCGCACCAGACTCGCAGACCTACCAGGCCGCGGCCGGGTCCTTCACGCGCGCCGACGAGCTCGTGATCAATGTGGCGCGCTTCCCGACCGTTCAGGCTGCTTTCGACGCCGCACCGGACGGCGCGCGCCTGTACTTCCCGCCGGAGATGAGCCCGGTCACTGTCCCTCCGAGCAGCTTCCAGCACAAGGCGAACAACCAGACGGTCGACGCCATGGGTGTGGAGTTCCTCGTGTCGACTTGGGGGACGCCGGTCTTCTTGGCTGTTCGGTCCTCCCTGGGCGTCGGGGCGAATGGGCACACGTGGCGCATCGGCCTGGTGCGCTTCGTCGGCACCCGAGGCAACCACACAGGGGCGCCGATTCGCGGATCGGCGCCGTACTGCTCCGGCTGCGCCGTCTGGTCGAACGGCGACCGCAACTACGTCGAGTACCTGCGCACCGACGGCATGCCGACCCCGATCTTCTTCTCGTCGTGGGACGGGAGCAGCATGAACGACCGCACCGGAGTCGGCAACCGGATCGGATACCTCGAGGCGACCCGCTACAACTTCGCACTGCTGTTCGTCAGCCAAGAGGGATACGACTGGGGAGACGCGTACTGCCACGACGACCTCGATGACTCCGGGGGCGTCAATCCGACCCACGCCATCTATGGTTCTGCATCATCGACGTTCCGTTCCCGGGGCGGACGGATCGGGAAGTGGACGGTCGAGAACAACCTCAGCGGAGCCCCGTTCCAGCTGAAGTTCACCGACGGGGTGGTTGCGGGCACGCTGTCAGGCAACGGATCCGCAGGCGTCGTCAGCATTCAGAATTGCCACGACTTCACAGCGGAAGGCATTCTGGGACAGAACGTCAAGACGGCAGTGACGGGTTCGCGCTTGGTCGAGCTCGTAGGCACGGAGACCTGCAAGCGCCCGAACATCGGGCGTGTCTCCGTCGACAAGGCGACGGGCGTGAACACGGAGTCGGTGCTCCTCATCCTCGATGAGAGCGGCTACATCGGATCCATCACGGTCACCAGCCGCAACACGAGCAACGCCGGCGCAGAGGTCTCCCTGCGCGGGGTCGGAGCGTTCTCGATCCCTGCGATCCTCGTGAACGCGCGCGGCACAGCGAACCGACCGGTTCGTCTCGGCAACGGGGCGGAGGACGGGCGCGCGGCGGGCTGGAACTTGCCCAACGTCCGATCGGTCGGCGGCGGATCGACATACGACCCGATCCCCGTCGAAGAGTTCGCGCAGTGCTACAACAACGCGTGGGGCGACGGCAACGCGTACCTCATCGGATCGATTCCGAATAAGGGACTGTTCCGACGTGGAATGCGATGGAGCGCTTCAGCCCCATCGTCCGGCGCCCCTCGTGGGTGGACGCAAACCGTGAACGGTGCGCTTTCCAGCGCCACGTGGGCGGCGTCGACCGCGGTGGTCGCTGGCGCATGGTGGAAGCTGGCGAACGGCCGGGTGATCCGCTACCGCTCCTCCGGGACGACCGGAACGGCCGAGCCGAACCCCACCGCGATCGGCGAGCTCGGGAATGATGGAACCGCCTCCTGGGAGTACATGGCGGATTCATCCGGCGCCGTCGTTTCCGAGGGCAACCTATAGCTGGACCACAAGGGCCCCAGCCGCATCGAGTGATGCGGCTGGGGCCCTTCGTCGTGTGTGCGCGGAGCTAACTAACGGGCTGCGGTCGCCGCGACGCGAGCGCAGCCGTAGACCTCTCTTCGGCCGCTTGGCGTCGTCGGTCGCGTGCCACGAGCACGAGAAGAGTGATCATCACCCAAGTGACCGTGGAGATGCGGTTCGCGGTGAGCGGGGAGAATCCGGCGGAGCCCGCGACGGTCACGACCGCGAGCCACGTCGCGAACCACTTCGCCGACTTGTCCTGGTCGCGCCGCAGCGTGAAAATCGCCGCTGTGACGAAGGCGAGAAGGAACAGCCCGATCACTCCACCGACGATCAGCGCCTCGGCGACGGCGCCGTCGTACGGCATCTTCCAACCGGCCGCGCCAACTCCAGTGAGCGGGTTGTAGGCCAGCACCTGGCCAATCACAGTCGTGAAGGTGGAGTCGGTGTCGAAGCGGCCGGCGCTGTAGAGCTCCAAGAACCCCTGGTTGTTCGAGGTCACGAACAGCCGACCGAGGTAGTTGGCACCCGTCCACTGCGCGAACACTCCCGACTGCAGCACGCCTAGCGCGATGAGGGCCAGGCCGAAGACGGCGGCGACCTTCCGCCCGCCGCGCTGCGACCAGAACCAGTAGATGACGATCGCCGGAAGGCCCCCGAAGATGAAGACCTTCGACACGCTGATCAGCCCGCCGAGGGTCATCAGCGTCACGAGCAGCGCGACCAGCACGGGCCGGTTGTTCCACGCGTAGATCGCGCCGAGCCCTGCGACCCCGTAGAGCGCACCGGCCTCGGACGGGAGGTTGAAGATGCCCGAGTAGCGGCCCAGTTGGGCGGCGAGGTCAGCAGTGGTCGCGCTGTCCTCGCTGGCCCAGAACGGACGCATGAAGGCGGCGACATCCACGCGGGTGGAGAGTACGGCGATGGCGCCGTTCACCGCCATCGCGACGGCAACGATTTTCGCGAACCGCTTCAGCAACCGCTCCGCGTCATGTTCGGGGACGACCGACCAGATGAGGAACATGAGGGCGAGGGGAGCAAGTACGTTGTCCATGCCGCCGAGGAAGGAGCCTGCCTCGTACGGCATCTCGCCCGCACTCGGTGCGATCACTCCGAGCGTGGCGATCACGATGTACAGCACCCACGGAATGAAGAACCGGAGTCCACCTTGGGGGCGGAAATGTGAGAACACCACCGGAAGCAAGAGGAGAAAGAGCCCGTACACAGCTGCCTGCTCGGTGCGGATGCTCTCCCAGAGGTAGGGCCCGAACGTCGCCAGGGCGAGGCAGGTCACGACGAAGCCCGCGAGGCGGGAGCGGCGCGCGTCGGTGTGGGGACCGGTGAGCTTGGCCGTGATCATGCTCGCGGGTCTGACGTCGCCTTGCGGATGCGGATCGTCAGGGCCCACCCGGCACCACCCACGAGCAGAATCGCTGCATACCAGAACATCGCTGTGCCGTAGTTCAGCACCATCCCCAGCACGCCGATCACCATCACGGCGACGGCCCACATCAGGTCTTTCAGGGTGCTCACAGTCACGACTCTAAGCGATCCCAGCATTCATCTGCACGACGACGATCTTGCCGCGTGCCCGGACGGCGCCCTGGGCCTCTACTCGCCCCCGTGAAGAGGCCCGGGACGGGAGTCATCGTCTGTGCCGAAGTTCCCCAGAACATTCGTCGCCCCAGCGTTGCAGCAGATGGTGCTCCTTGTGAGCACGGGGGGCTGTGCTCACGCGAGTAACTCTAGTCGCGCGAGTAATTCGATTCTGGGGGGGGCGAGAGCTCGATTCCGCGCGCGGCAACGGTTGAAGTGTGGCCTTCGAACGGGCGTTGGAAGGCTGCTCTCGTCCGTGACGAGTCGCGCGACGGGTCAGGGCTCGGATCGCGTCTTGTGGCTGCGATTCCGTACGAAGCCGAAGATGAGCGTCCCGAGGAACAGGATGATTCCGATGATGGCTAGCCATAGGAGACCCTTGATGGCGAAGCCGACCACCGCCAAGACGGCCCACAGGATGAGCAAGATAACGAGGACTGTCCACATGTCGCTCACGCTACGCGCATCGACTCGGGATAGATATGCCAACTTCAGTGAGCTGCCTCATAGTGGAGCCGACACGCGCTGGCGATTAGTACCCGGGTGCACGCCGGATCAGCGAGAGCTTCGCGAAGGAACTCGGTCCACCGGCCCGCGCTGGAAGCTGTGAGCACGCACATCTTCGGGGCGTAACGTTTGAAGATGAACGCACAATTGAAGAACGTAGAACCGCTGGGGCTCAAAGCGGTCATGCTCAGCTCGCTTCCGGCGACGCTCATGACGGATGATGCCCCGGACCGCTACACCGTCGAAGCGGTGTTCACGCGTCAGGCCGATCGCGACGAAGTCGCCGCGATCCACGGGGTGCCGATGCGCGACTTTCTTTCCGCCCGTGGATATCCGACGGTGGAGTTGAAGGTCTCAGATCGCCGACTGGAGATCGCCAACACCAATCTGCCTGAGTTGCGAGACGGCCTTGCCGCAGTCATCGCGGAACAGTTGGTAGAAATCAACCGGCGCCTCGTCGCGGAACGACTCGTGTCCGCGCTGGGGCTCGAGAAGGCTTCGGCGCGCGAGCATGAACGAGTCGCGCTCGTGGCATCGCTCGCCGAGTCCGTGGTGTTCGCCGCGGGAGCCCACACCGCGTACAGCGACGACGCATCCCGGGCGAGCGACTGGGAAGAGGAGGGTGGGGCACCCCTAAGTTAGGGGCTCCACCGCTGGGAGGTCATCATGGGTGACACCGCTTCGGTCATCCGAACTCGCCCGCGTGACCGTGCCGCGAGTTCGTTCACGGCTCTCGCGCAGCAGGTGCGTGACGCTGGTCTGCTCCGCCGACGATACGGGTACTACTGGACCAAGTTGGTTGGGGCCCCTCTTGCGGTCGCGCTGGGTCTCTTTCTCTTTGTGTGGTTGGGAGACACCTGGTGGCAGTTGTTTGTGGCCGCAGGATTCGCGGTCCTTTTCACTCAGATCGCGTTCCTCGGTCATGACGCGGCGCACCGGCAGATCTTCGTCTCAGGCCGGTGGAACGACTGGGTGAGTCTCATCCTTGGTGACTTGCTTGTGGGCATGAGCTATGGATGGTGGCAGCACAAGCACACCAGGCACCACGGCAATCCGAACAAGCTCGGTGTCGACCCGGACATCGAGCTTCCGGTCATCGCTGTCACTGACGAGAGTGCCAAGAAGTACCAGCGTGGGCCGTTGCGGTGGCTGCGCGCACATCAAGGGTGGTTCTTCTTTCCGATCCTTCTTCTGGAGGGAGTTTCCCTTCACGCGTCTGGAGTCCGTCGGGTGTTCGCTCGAGGGCACCTGGATCGTCGATGGGTGGAGATCGTGTTCCTCGGGGTCCGTATCGGTGGCTACCTGGTCGTTGTCTTCTTGGTTCTTTCGCCAGGGATCGCTTTCACATTCCTCGCCGTGCAACTCGGGCTCTTCGGCTTCTACATGGGCGTATCGTTCGCGCCGAATCACAAGGGCATGCCGGTGGTGCCACGCGATCTGAGGCTCGACTTTCTTCGTCGCCAGGTGATGATGAGCAGGAACGTTCGTGGTAGCAGGCTGCTCGATGTTGCGATGGGGGGATTGAACTATCAGATCGAGCATCATCTTTTCCCCTCCATGCCACGCCCTCATCTCCGCCGCGCAGCGCCCATCATCGAGGACTACTGTCGCGCACAAGGCGTGCCCTACACCGGGGTAAGCCTGTTTCGGTCATACGCCATCGTTGTCGCGTACATCAACCGGGTTGGGTTGGGCGAAAGGGATGCCTTCGCCTGCCCGCTCGTCGAGGCGAGAGCCTCGATCGGATCAACTGCTTACGTCGCGTGAGGTGTGGGTTATGGGCTGATCCGATTGCGCGTAGTGTTGCAAGCAGAGCGCAGCTCGGGACTCTGGGGAGAACCCTTGTGAAGGCTCCGGTTGAGGGGCTCTTGCCCCGCGGTTGCGATTCGCCCGCCGCGCGAGAGCCCTTCTCCTGTGAGGCGGATCGAACTACAGGTTCCAGTCCGCCCAGTCGTCGGGCAATAGTCCCATCGCTGCGGCTTGAGCGGTCGGATCGACGCAGACCGTGACCCTGGTGTGGGCGCCGATGAGTACGCTGACTAGGCTGCCTGCGGTGGCGAAGGTAACGAACGCGGCGGTGTCGCTGTGGGCGGCGGCCTCGATGCGATCCATGAGAGCCACCACGTCGCTACCCGGTGGAAGCGGGTAGGTCTCGTCGTCGAACGTAATCGTCGTGCTCTGCGTCATGATCACCTCGATGTTGGTGCGCGCTGGCCGCCCGCCCCTTCAAGGCTAGCTGCGTGGTCACAGGTGCGACCGGGGGTTGCACTCCGGGATCGATCGTGCGCGGTATTGCTCCCACCTGGTGGATTGCCTCGTGACTAGGGATAGCGGTCGCGTCGACGGGATCGGAGCGATGGGCGGCTGCGGAAGTCCCTGGCAGCCGCCGTGTCCTCCGCCCGAGCATCCAGACGCGGTAGGTTCCCAGCATGAGTGAGCGGAGCCGATGGCGGGAATGGATGGCCGCGACCGATGACGAGCTGCACCGGCTGACCGGGTTGCGGTCCGACCGGCTCGTGCGTTGGGACTATCTGGGGGCCTTCGAACGTGGTCTGAGCCCGAGGGAGGCTGCCAGTCGCGCGGCGGCTGAGGCGGAGTGAGCGGATTGATGCTGACGCGCCGACCGGAATGGACGGGGCACGACTGAACTCACCCTGGTGAGACGCTTCGAAGGCGCTTCAGCTCCACCGCGGCGCGACGCACAATGGGTCCTAGAGTGGCCTGGCGCAGCCCTTGGCGGGGTGGTCGCTCGACTCGCGCCCCCTCCCTGTCCCCCGGGGAGGGGGCTCCTGCGGTTCTGATCCTGGGGTGGTGATCGCGCACTGCTCGCCAGCGATCACGGCCGCTGTCGATCCCGTGCTGCTGAGAGGATGCGAGCATGAAGAGTCCGGCGAATGTGGGCGCCGCAGAGCCTTCCGATGCCGCACGGCGCCGTTCCTGCGACATCGCAGTTCGCATCTTGGAGAACCTGGCGGAGCGTGACGCTCGCCTCGAGGCAGGCTCTACGGCAGCGGTGACAATCGAGGGGGAGGAGTGTATGGCTCGCGCGACCCATCTAGGCTGACAGGCACGCGGTCGGAGAAATCGCTGACGCCTTCCGCCCAGTCGCTCACCTCCTCAGTGATGTAGACCACGGTTCGCGGCGTCGGCTTGAGGAAACGTGGACCGGCGCCGCGGAACCTGAGATCGCGTACTCGCCAAAGCGGAAGCTCGGGCACGAGGATGCTGAGCGACGACTCGCTCACGTAGGTTCGCCGTCGCAGCGTGGCAAGATCGGCGTCGGCATAGACGTATCGGCGATCTGGGCTCGGAGGAGAGCGGTACCCGGCGGCGGGGCCGAGCACCCAGTCCGTGGCGACGGTAGCTTCCAGCCAGCGTCGAAAGAGGAGCTCGTCGAAAAGCCTCTGCCTGTCAGTCAACGTCCAGACTGGAGGGCCAAGTCGTGCCGGGGAGCGCAGGAGTGTTGAAAGACGTGCAGACGTGAGCCCCGGCGCGATAGTCCCGGCTTCCTCCAGAGTCAGCCACGCCGATTGCATGCCTCGACTATAGGTGGCGTGAGTGGACTGAATAGCAGGCGCCGGATTCAGCAAAGCTCCCGACAGATGGGGAGCTTTGCGTATGAGTGGCACTCGGGTCAGGCGTCAGAGCGGGGCTTTCTCCCTGCCCCGGCGCCCTTCCCGGGACGCGCCGCGTTCCATGCGTCGACCGTCTCGACCGTCCACCCGCGCGTAGTGCCGATCATCGCGTCCGGCTCGGATATCGGCGAACCGAACCCGAGTACGAAGCACGGATGGACGACATCTGAGACGACACGCCGCAAAACTTGTAGCCACCTCAGAAAGTTGAGGTGGCTACAGTTATGGCTACTGCCGCTCGGGGAAAATCCCCGACTTTTCAGTGTTTTCTAGTGCCCCCGACAGGAGTCGAACCTGCGACCTACGGTACCGGAAACCGGCGCTCTATCCACTGAGCTACGGAGGCGTACCGATCGACCTTATCACTCGTCCGGGGTGGTCTCCGACCCGCCCGCTTCGGTGACCGGGGCGGCCCGCAGCTCGTCGAGCGCGGCGGCCAGCTTCTCGGCGAGGTAGCGGTGGCCCGCGGTCGACGGATGCTTGCGTCCGACCTCCACGTCGATCACGGAGAGGTAGTTCTGCTCGGTGATCCAGTGCTGCTGCACGGGGGAGATGTACCACCAGCCGCGGGCGGCCGCGAGCTCGGACAGGTCGTGGTCGATGCGGGCGGTCTGCGTGCCGACGGGGAGCTCGTGCGGGGCGGGGCCGAGCACGACGATCGCGGCCTCCGGGTACAGCGCGGTGAGCGCGTCCCAGGCGGCGGTCACGGCGTCGCGGTAGCCCACCTCGCCCTGGGCGCGGTCGTTGATGGAGCCCTGCACGATCACCAGGTCGGGGTCGATCGCGGGGTCGAGGGCGGCGATCCGCTCCCCGAACGTGGGGCCGTCGAGCCCCGGCTTGAGGTAGCCGCTTCCGCGCACGCCGTTGACGACCGTGTGCCCGTGGATCAGGTCGGCGAGCACGTACGCGTACCCGAGCGTGGGATCCGTGGCCGCCGAGCCGTAGGTCCACGAGTCGCCGAAGACCAGCACGGTGGGGTCGTCGGGGAGCGTGAGAGGAGCCGGAGCGATGGCCGCGGTGGCGGTGTCGTCACCGGCGGCGACGGGCGCGGCGGAGGGAGCGGGAGTCCACGGCCGCCACACACCCAGAACGCCCGCCGTGACGGCGAGCACCAGTGCGGTGGCGACCCCGGCGGCACGCAGTCGGCGGCGGGTGGCGGGGGCCTTCATGGCATGAGAGTAGATCACGGTCGGCCGAACGCAAATTCGGCGCGACGCACGGGGGCGGAGATCACCCGTCCGCGCCCGTAAACTGGGGAGTCTATGAACCCCGAAACGCTCGCCTCCGCCATCCTCGCCGTCCTCGCACCGATCGCCGAGGCTCGACGTCCCGGCGAGCCGCTCGGGGTCACCGCCGCCGACGTCGTGCTGGAGCGTCCGCGCAACCGCGACCACGGCGACTGGGCCTCCAACATCGCGATGCGCCTGGCGAAGCCGCTCGGCACCAACCCGCGCGAGCTGGCGCAGGAGATCGCCGACGGACTCGTCCGCGTCGACGGGGTCGCGAGCGCCGAGGTCGCCGGTCCCGGGTTCCTCAACATCCGTCTCGACGCAGCCGCGGCCGGCGCGCTCGCGAAGGTCATCGTCGACGCCGGTCCCGCGTACGGCACCAACTCCTCGCAGGAGGGCGTGAGCGTCAACGTCGAGTTCGTGTCGGCCAACCCCACGGGTCCGCTGCACATCGCGCACACGCGCTGGGCCGCCCTGGGCGACGCGATCGTGCGCCTGCTGCTGGCGAGCGGCGCGCACGCGGTGCGCGAGTACTACATCAACGACGCCGGCGTGCAGATGGACCGCTTCGCGGGCTCGGTGCTCGCCGCCGCGAAGGGCGAGCCGACCCCCGAGGGCGGCTACCCCGGCGAGTACATCACCACGCTCGCCGGCCGCGTGCTCGAGGCCCGCCCCGACCTGCTCGACCTCCCCGAGGCCGAGCAGCTCGACGTCGCCCGCGAGCTCGCGTACGAGTACCAGCTCGCCGAGATCACGCACTCGCTCGACCGCTTCAACGTGCCGTTCGACGTGTGGTTCTCCGAGCGCACGCTGCACGCGAAGGACGCGTCGGGCCTGAGCCTGATCGACCGTGCCGTCGACCGCCTCCGCGAGCAGGGGCACGTGTTCGACCAGGACGGCGCGGTGTGGGTGCGCACGACCGACTTCGGCGACGACAAGGACCGCGTGATCCGCCGCTCGAACGGCGAGTACACGTACTTCGCCGCGGATGCCGCGTACTACCTCGACAAGGGCGACCGCGGCTTCCGCGACAAGATCTACCTCCTCGGCGCCGACCACCACGGCTACGTGCACCGCCTCAAGGCGGTCGCCGGTGCCGCGGGGGAGGACCCGGAGAAGAACGTCGAGGTGCTGATCGGCCAGATGGTGTCGATCAACGGCGCCCGCCTGAGCAAGCGCGCGGGCAACATCATCGAGATGGACGACCTGCTCGACTGGCTCGGCACCGACGCGCTGCGCTACTCGCTGGAGCGCTCGCCCGCCGACTCGCCGCTCGACCTCGACCCCGAGCTGCTGCAGAAGCGCACCAACGACAACCCGGTGTTCTACGTGCAGTACGCCCACGCGCGCACGCACAACGTGGCCCGCAACGCCGCCGACTCCGGTGTCGACCGCTCCGAGTTCGCGCCGGAGACGCTGACGCACGAGAGCGAGGCCGCCCTGCTGGGCGCGCTGCAGGAGTTCCCGCGCATCGTGGCGTTCGCCGCTCAGGTGCGCGAACCCCACCGCGTGGCCCGCTACCTGGAGGAGCTCGCGGGCCTGTACCACCGCTGGTACGACAACTGCCGCGTGATCCCGCTCAGCGACGACCCGGTCGAGAGCGTGCACCGCACCCGCCTGTGGCTGAACGACGCCGCCGGTCAGGTGTTCCGCAACGGCCTCGGCCTGCTGGGCGTCTCGGCTCCCGAGCGCATGTGACCGGCCGCCCGTGCGGCAGGATGACACCATGAGCGACGACAACCACACGCTGCCGTACCCCGAGCCGTCGCGGGAGCACCCGACGCTGGTGATCCCCGACGCGGCGGCGTCGCAGCCGGAGAAGGCCAGGCGACGGCCGCGGTGGCCGTGGGTCGTGCTGATCGTGGTCGTGGTGCTCGCGGTGCTCGTCGTGGCGGCGGAGCTCATCGCCCGCGCCGTGCTTCCCGGCGTGGTGCGGTCGATCGTGATCGAGCAGCTCGACCTGCCGGCGGATCAGCAGCTCGACGTGGAGACCACGGGCCTGCTCCTGCCGCAGCTCATCGGCGGACGCCTCGACACGTTGCACCTGTCCACCGATGCGGTGACCCTGGAGGGCATCACCGGTGCGGCCGACGTGACCGCGACCGGCGTGCCCCTGCGCGGCGGCGACCTCGACGGCGCCGACGGCACGATCCGCATCGACCAGGAGCAGTTCACGGCGCTGCTGGCCACGACCGACCTCCCGGTGGACTCCGTCGAGCTGGACGAGCCGAATGCCACGCTGGGCGGCTCCTTCGACGTGCTGGGCACCGCGGTGCCGGTGTCGATCACGCTCACCCCGGGCGCGGTCGACGGCGATCTGGAGCTGACCCCCGTGGCGGCGAGCGTCGGCGGGATCGACATCGACCTGTCCCGCGTCGGCTCGTCCCTGGGCGGGCTGGGCGAGGGCCTCACGGAGCCGCGCCGCGTCTGCATCGCGGATCAGCTGCCGGCCGGGCTCACCCTCACCGGGCTGCAGATCTCCGGCGATGCCGCCGTGATCGACGTGGATGTCGACGGCGCGATCGTCACCGACGAGGCGCTGCAGGAGAAGGGCACCTGCCCGCGCTGACCGGCTACCCGGCCTCGGCGCGCGGTCCGTCCATCCGGGCCCGTAGGAGCTCGGCGAGCCACTGCGGCCGCTGCAGCGGGATGCCGTGGCCACAGCCGTCGACCGTGACCAACGTGCTGCCGGGGAGCGCACGGTGCAGTGCCGCGGCGGAACGGTGCATGAGCTTCTTCTCTTTCTGTCCGACGAGGACGAGCGCCGAGCCGGGGAACTGCGACCACGCGGGCGGCGGCGCGAAGCGCAGGTTCTCCGCCACCGCGGTCACCAGGGTCTCGCGCGAGATGCCGGCCGAGGTGCGCAGGTAGGCGGGGAGCAGGTCGTCGGGCACGAACAGCTCCCGCGCCTGCAGCCGGGCGAAGCGCTCGTTCTTCGCCAGCCCGGCGGTCGCCCGCAGGAGCGCGAGGGTCGGGCCGATCGCGCGCGCCGGTTCCGCCTGGGCGCTGATCACCACCGCGTCGGACACCAGGTCGGGGCGCTGCGTCGCGAGCAGCACGGTCAACTGCGCGCCGAGCGAGAACCCGACCACGGTCGCGGGGGCGGACTCGTGCTTCAGGATCCGGGCGAGCGCGTCGACGGTCGCGGCGTGCGACACGTACGGCTCGGTCGCACTCGCGCCGTGGCCGGGCAGGTCGGGCACGATCACCCGCTGCTGCTCGCCGAGCCGGGCGCGCACCGGGTCCCACATCCACCCGGCGACCCCGCCACCGTGCAGCAGGAGAAGGGGTCGTGTGCCGGTCGGGCCGGAAGTCTCGTGGTGCACGTCACTGCCTCTCGAACGTCGCCGCCATGCGGCCGATGGTGTCGATCGTGCTCTCCAGTCGATCGCGATTGAGGGGGCCGAGCAGCCGCGCGGCCGACAGCAGGCCGAGCGTGGCGCTCGACAGGGCGAGGGCGAGCGACTCCGGCGCCACGTCGGCGACGACGAGCCCGCGTCGCTGCAGGTCGTGCACCCACGCGATCACGCGCTCGTGTCGTTCCCGGTACCGTCCGTCCTGCTCCTCCGCGACGTGCGCCCCGAGCACGCCGGTGTCGTCGAGGAACGCCGCGGTCATCAGCTCGTCGTCGAGCAGCGCGCGGGCGGTCGCACGATATGCGGCGGCGAGCGAGGGGTGCGCGCCGAGCTCCTGCTCCACGCGCGCGGCGATGCGGGCGTTGCCGCGCTGGAGCAGGGCGTCGCGCACGTCGCGCTTCGACGTGAACTCCCGGTACACGGCGCCCTTCGCGATCCCCGCGTCCTCCGCGACGGCGGCGATGCTCATGGCGTCGAAGCCGCGGGCGAGCACGAGCCGCTCGGCCGCGTCGAGGATGCGGTCGCGGCGGTGGGGGATGAGCGGTCTAGGCATCGGCCCGCCCGTCGAGGTGTTCGAGCAGCGCCGCGGTGACGACGTCGGGACGATCGCGCTGCACCCAGTGGCCGGCGCCGGGGACCACGACCAGACGGGCGTCGGGCAGCAGGCGCGCAGCGGTGCGGATGCGGTCGAGGGGCACACCGGAGTCGCGGTCGCCGTGCACCAGCAGCGTCGGCGTGCGCACGGACGGCAGCCGGTCGGTGTACACCGTGCGCAGTCGGTTCCACCGCACCTGGTCGCGCTGCCACTCGCCGAACGTCGCGAGCCCGGTGCCCGTGGCGGCCTCGGAGAGCACGGCTTCGACGAGCTCGGGCGTGCGCGCCTCCGGGCTGCGCACCAGGTCGGCGAGACCCTTCTCCATCGCGGTGGCGTTGCGCGCGTACGAGCGCGTCATCGCGGAGAGCAGGCCGGAGCGCAGCAGCAGGAAGGTGGAGAAGTGGGTGAGGGCGCCGAGCGGACCGTCGGCCAGCCGCGGCATCAGCCCGTAGCAGCCGAGCAGGGCGGCCGCGCGTGCCTGCCCGGGGCGGTCGAGGAGGTGCCCGACGGTCAGACCACCGCCGAGGGAGAGCCCGGCGACGACGTAGTCGCGCAGGCGCAGCGCGTCGACGAGCTCGCCCACGTACTGCACCAGCCGCTCCTGCGTGAGCCTCCACTCCGGACGGGGACTGTGCCCGAAGCCGGGGTGGTCCGGCGCGAGAACCCAGTGCCCGGCGGCGGCGAGCTGCGGGCCGATGCCGCCCCAGGAGAGCTCGGCGCTGTCGGCTCCGCCGCCGTGCAGCAGCAGGAGGGGCGAGCCGGATTCGTGCGTCGGGGTCCATTCGCACAGTGAGACCTCGGCGCCGGGGAGGCTGATGCGCGTCCGCGTGGGAGTCATGCGTGTCCTCTCGTTGTGACCAAACTAGCAGTTATGGTCACAACGAGGGTCGCGCGGTCAGCGGTCCTCGTGTGCGGCGCCGGTCCCGGCCTCCTCTGCGGCGGCGCGCTGGGCTTCGCGCAGCTCCGCGGTCGCCACCTGCACGTCCACCTCGGCGCGCTGCAGCCGGCGCTGCACGAACGTCCGAGCGCCGAACCGCTCGTGCAGCCGGTCCTTGCGCTCCTCCTCGGCGGTCACGATGTACGCGCAGGCCACCAGAATCACCTGCGTCGACAGGTTGAGCCAGATCAGCAGGGCCAGCAGCGAGGCGAACGACGCCAGCAGCGGGTTGCTGGTGGCACCGCCGACGAACAGGCCGGACAGCTCCTGCAGCACGATGAGCCCGAACGCCCCGAGCAGCGCCCCCGTCCACAGCGACCGCGCCGCGGGGCGCACCCCGGACAGCAGAAGGAACGCGCCGACGATGAGCGCGGCGTCGAGCGCGAAGACCACCACGAGCGACAGCAGCCGCACCGTCACGGCGACCGCGGGGGAGTCCGACGGCAGACCCAGGAGGTCCGCGATCCACGTGGCGCCGAGCTGCCCGATGAACGTCAGTGCGGCCGCGAGCACGAAGGCCACGCCGATGCCGAGCCCCAGGAGCAGGTTGCGCACGATCACCCAGATCCACAGGATGTCGGACTGCACGGTCCCGGCGATCACGCGGATGGCCGTGCGCAGCGAGCCGATGGCTCCCAGCGCCGCACCGATCAGGGCGACCAGGGAGACCAGCCCGGCGACGGAGAGCGACGCCGGGGCGCGGAGGTCTTTCGCATCGATCACGCCGTCGTCGCCGATCAGCCCGGGCACGGCGGCCTGCACCGCGTCGATGATCGCGCGCCACGCGTCGGGGTTGCCCGCGAGCCACAGCGCCGCGATCGAGAACCCGAGCAGCACGCCAGCGAACACGCTGAACAGCGCGCGGTAGGTGACGCTGTCGGCCAGCATCGGGCCACGGCGCTCGGAGTACAGCAGCGCCGCGCGGACGGGGCGACGCGCGAGGGCCCAGGCGATGACGGGTCCTGTGATGCGCGCGACGAGTCCGGGCCGCGACGGCCCGTCGGATCGGGTGTGAGCGTCTGTTGCGTCGGTGTCTGCCACGCCCCCACCCTAGGAGAGCCGCGACGGGGGTCCCCAGGGGCTTGACGCGGGCTGTCACCGTGCGCAGGCGGATCGGGGCGTTGCCCTAGAATCGGGGGCAACTCGATGTGCGCCCTCCCGCCCGAGACCCGACCCACGATTGGTGCTCCGTGCTTGCTCCTGCCGACTCGCTCGCCCCGGAATGGCTCCTCGTCCCCGATGACCCGAACGATCTCGCGAGCGGTGTGTGGCCGGCGTCGGCCCGTCGTGACGAGGATGGAGCGCTCGTGCTCGCCGGCGTGCGCGCCACCGAGCTCGCCCGCACCTACGGCACCCCGGTCCTGGTGCTCGACGAGGACGAGGTCCGCACCAGGGCCCGTGCCTTCCGGGTGGCGTTCGACCGGGCCGCGGCGGAGCACGGCACCACGGCGCAGGTGTACTACGCGGGCAAGGCGTTCCTGAGCACGACCGTCGCCCGGTGGGTCGTCGACGAGGGGCTCCGCGTCGACGTGTGCACGGGCGGCGAGCTCGCGGTGGCCCTGGCCGCCGGGGTCGCACCCGCATCGCTCGGCTTCCACGGCAACAACAAGTCGGTCGCCGAGCTGGAGCGCGCGGTACAGGTGGGCGTCGGCACGATCGTGGTCGACAGCGCGATCGAGATCGAGCGGCTGGCCGCGATCGCGGCCCGCACCGATGCGGTGCAGCGGGTCATGGTGCGCGTCATCAGCGGCGTGCACGCCGAGACCCACGACTTCCTCGCGACCGCCCACGAAGACCAGAAGTTCGGCTTCCCCCTCGCGGAGGCGGAGGTCGCCGTCGCCCGCATCCGCGAGATCCCCGGGCTGGAGTTCGCCGGTCTGCACTGTCACATCGGTTCGCAGATCTTCGGCGTCGCCGGGTTCCGCGAGTCGGCGTCGCGCGTGCTCGAGCTGCATGCGGCGCTCCTGGAGCACGGACCGGTGCCGCAGCTCAACCTCGGCGGCGGTTTCGGCATCGCGTACACCCGGGTCGACGACCCCACGCCGATCGATGAGCTCGCTGGCGCCATCGTGGCCGCGGTCGCCGAGGGCTGCGCGGCCAGGGGCATCCCCGTGCCCGCGCTGTCGTTCGAGCCGGGCAGGGCCATCATCGGCACGGCCGGAGTGACCCTGTACGAGGTCGGCACCACGAAGGACGTGACGATCGCCTCCGGGGCGACCCGCCGCTACGTCAGCGTGGACGGCGGGATGAGCGACAACGCCCGCACCGCCCTGTACGGCGCCAGCTACTCGGCGCGGCTGGCGTCCCGCACGGGGGAGGGCGAGCCGCAGCTGAGCCGCGTCGTCGGCAAGCACTGCGAGTCGGGCGACATCGTGGTCGACCACGAGTACCTTCCCGCCGACCTCGCACCGGGCGACCTGCTGGCCGTTCCGGCGACGGGCGCCTACTGCGCCTCGCTGTCGAGCAACTACAACCACGTCCCGCGACCGCCGATCGTGGCGGTGCGCGACGGCCGTTCGCGGGTGATCGTCCGCGGCGAGACCGTCGATGACCTGCTGGCCCGCGATGCGGGCATCGACGGGGCCGACGCCCCCGAGGGAGACCGATGACCCACCCCCTGAAGGAGCACGCATGACTGACTACCGACGACTTCGCGTGGCGCTGCTGGGCGCCGGAGCGGTCGGCTCCCAGGTGGCGGCGCTGCTGCTGCGTCACGGCGACGAGCTCGCCGATCGCGCGGGAGCCGCCCTCGAGCTCGCGGGCATCGCGGTGCGCGATGTGGACGCCCCGCGCGACGTGGAGCTGCCGAAGGAGCTGTTCACGACCGACGCCGAGTCGCTCATCCTCGGCGCCGACATCGTGATCGAGCTGATCGGCGGGATCGAGCCGGCGCGCTCCAACATCCTGCAGGCGATCGGCTCCGGTGCCGACGTCGTCACTGCGAACAAGGCGCTGCTGGCGACGCACGGGCCCGAGCTGTTCGAGGCGGCCGACCGCGTGGGCGCCTCGGTGTACTACGAGGCCGCCGCGGCCGGTGCCATCCCGATCATCCGGCCGCTGCGCGACTCGCTCGCGGGCGACCGCGTGGTGCGGATCATGGGCATCGTGAACGGCACCACGAACTACATCCTCGACCGGATGGACACCGAGGGGGCCGACTTCGCCGACGTGCTCGCCGATGCGCAGCGCCTGGGATACGCCGAGGCCGACCCCACCGCCGACGTCGAGGGCTACGACGCGGCACAGAAGGCCGCGATCCTCGCGAGCCTCGCCTTCCACACCGCCGTCCCGCTCGACGCTGTGCACCGCGAGGGCATCACCTCGATCACGGCGTCGATGATCGAGGAGGCGCGCGCGGCGGGCTTCGTGATCAAGCTGCTCGCGGTGTGCGAGCGCATCGAGGCGAACGGTGCCGAGTCGATCTCGGTGCGCGTGTATCCGGCGCTGGTCCCCGCGACCCATCCGCTGGCCTCCGTGCACGGCGCGAACAACGCCGTGTTCGTCGAGGCGGAGGCCGCCGGCTCGCTCATGTTCTACGGCGCGGGCGCCGGCGGCGTGCAGACGGCCTCTGCCGTGCTGGGCGACGTGGTCTCGGCCGCGCGGCGCCACATCGCCGGCGGCGTCGGGGTGGGGGAGTCGACCAGGGCGAACCTCCCCATCGTGCCGATCGGTCACGTCACCACCCGCTACCAGATCACGCTCGAGGTCTCCGATGCGCCGGGCGTGCTCGCGACGGTCGCGGGCATCCTCAGCGACGGCGGCGTCTCGGTCGCGACGGTCGTGCAGACCGTCGAGGGTGAGGACGAGCCGACCGCCCGCCTCATCATCGGCACGCACCGCGCGACGGAGCAGGCACTGAGCGACACGGTCGCGGTCCTCGCGGGCAGCGACGTCGTCGCCCGCGTCGTGTCCGTGCTGCGGGTGGAAGGCGAGTGAGCACCGTGGCCGCCCCGGCGCCGGAGGAGAAGCGCTCGATCCTCGGCCGCACGGTCGAGGTCACGGTGCCAGCGACCAGTGCCAACCTGGGCCCCGGCTTCGACACGCTCGGCCTGGCGCTCAGCGTGTACGACCACCTCGAGGTCACCGCCCTGCCGGCCGGACAGCTGGAGATCGAGGTCACGGGGTCGGGCGCGGACGACATCCCGCGCGATGCGTCGAACCTGATCGTCCGCACGGTCGCCTACGTGTTCCAGGACGTCGGGCGCCCGGTCCCCGGGCTGCGCATCGTCGCGGAGAACGGCGTGCCGCACGGCCGCGGACTCGGGTCGTCGGGTGCCGCTGTCGCCGCGGGCGTCCTGGCCGCGAAGGGTCTGCTGGCGGGCGACGTGGATCTGTCCGACACCGACCTGCTGCGTCTGGCGACCGAGATCGAGGGTCACCCCGACAACGTCGCCCCCGCGCTGTTCGGCGGGCTCACGATCGCGTGGATGGGCGAGCGCGGACCGCAGCACAAGAAGCTGCTCGTGCACCGGGGCGTCTCGCCGCTCGTGCTCGTCCCCGCCTACACGATGTCGACGTCGCAGGCGCGGTCGCTGCAGCCGCCGCACGTGTCGACGGCCGATGCGGTGTTCAACCTGTCGCGCTCCGCCCTGCTGGTCGCGGCGCTCATGCAGAGCCCTGAGCTGCTGCTCGATGCGACGGCCGACCGGCTGCACCAGGACTACCGCGCCGAGGCGATGCCCGAGACGCAGCGGCTCGTGCAGGCGCTGCGCGCGGCCGGGTTCGCCGCGGTCGTGTCGGGTGCGGGCCCCAGCGTGCTCGTGCTCGCCGACGGCCCGGGCAGCCGTCAGGACGCGGTGGAACTCGCCGATCGTGTGACCGACACCCCGTGGGAGGCGCTGCTGCTCGCCGTCGACGTTCGTGGTGGTACAGTGGGGGATCGAGCGGAGGGCTCCACGTAACGTCGTGAATCTGGCCCCATTGCAACTCTTGCAAGACCCGCACGCAAACCCTTGAGGCACAAGTGCCGAGGCTGGCTGACGCCGAGCGTCAGCCCGTGCGATCGTGCGCAGCACCCGTTGTGCGCGTTCACGCTCATATCCCATGACCTATAAGGGAGTACTCGTGGAGAACCTCTCCGAGACCCAGAACGATCAGGCTGCTCCGGTGGCCGACGCCGTCCAGACCGCGGAGTCCGCGCCGGTGCGCAAGCGCGCTCCGCGCCGGGCGACCACGGCGACCGCCGCCGCGAAGGCCGAGAAGTCGGCCGAGGAGTCGGCCGCGGCACCCGCCGAGGCCGAGTCCGGCGAGGCAGCGCCCAAGGCGAAGGCCCCGCGCCGCTCGCGGGCGAAGAAGACCGATGCCGATGCCCCGGCCGCCGAGGCGACGGAGGCTCCCGCGGCGAGCGAGGCTCCGGCTGCCGCCGAGGCGCCCGCCGAGGCGCCCAAGACGGGTCGCGGTCGTCGCACCAAGAAGACCGAGGCCGAGGCGCCCGCCGCCGAGCAGGGTGAGGGCGCCGCCGCACCGGCATCCGCCGACGCCCCGAGCGGCGCCGCGGAGACCGCTCCGCAGGCTGACGACGCCAAGGGCGACGACGCTCGCGCCGAGCGCCCCAAGAACAACGGTCGCGGCAACCGCCGTGCCGAGGCGGCCGAGGGTGGCGACGACGCCGGCCAGGATGCGCCGTCGAAGGACTCCTCCTCCGATGCCGACGGCGGCGAGGAGCAGGGCGGCCGTGGGCGCAGCCGGAGCCGCAACCGCAACCGTGGCCGCGGTCAGGGCGGCGGCGGCCAGGAGCAGCAGCCCGCCGCGTCGGACGACGACCAGGCGAACGGCAACGGCCGCAACCGCCAGCGCAACAAGCGCCGCGGGGGCACGCCGGTCGACGAGTTCGAGACCGAGATCGGCGAGGACGACGTCCTGATCCCGATCGCGGGCATCCTCGACGTGCTCGACAACTACGCGTTCGTGCGCACCACCGGCTACCTCGCCGGCCCGAGCGACGTCTACGTCTCGCTCGGCCAGGTCAAGAAGTACAACCTGCGCAAGGGTGACGCCGTCGTCGGCTCCATCAAGCAACCGCGCGAGGGCGAGCAGCAGGGGCGCCAGAAGTACAACGCGCTCGTGAAGGTCGACTCGATCAACGGCCTCTCGGTCGACGACGCCGCGACCCGCGTGGAGTTCGGCAAGCTCACGCCGCTCTACCCGCAGGAGCGCCTGCGCCTGGAGACCGCGCCCGAGAAGCTGACGCAGCGCATCATCGACCTCGTCGCGCCGATCGGCAAGGGCCAGCGCGGCCTGATCGTCGCGCCGCCCAAGGCCGGCAAGACGATCGTCCTGCAGCAGATCGCCAACGCGATCGCGCAGAACAACCCCGAGGTGCACCTGATGGTCGTGCTCGTTGACGAGCGCCCCGAAGAGGTCACCGACATGGAGCGCACCGTGAAGGGCGAGGTCATCGCCTCGACCTTCGACCGCCCCGCGGAAGACCACACCACGGTCGCCGAGCTCGCGATCGAGCGCGCCAAGCGCCTGGTCGAGCTGGGCCGCGACGTGGTCGTGCTGCTCGACTCCATCACGCGCCTCGGCCGTGCCTACAACCTGGCCGCCCCCGCGTCGGGTCGCGTGCTCACGGGTGGGGTCGACGCGTCGGCGCTGTACCCGCCGAAGCGCTTCTTCGGCGCGGCGCGCAACATCGAGAACGGCGGATCCCTCACGATCCTCGCCACCGCTCTCGTCGAGACCGGCTCCAAGATGGACGAGGTCATCTTCGAGGAGTTCAAGGGCACCGGCAACAGCGAGCTGCGGCTGTCGCGTGCTCTCGCCGACAAGCGCATCTTCCCGGCGGTCGACGTGAACGCGTCGAGCACCCGCCGCGAGGAGATGCTGCTGTCGGCCGACGAGGTCAAGATCACCTGGAAGCTGCGTCGCGCCCTCGCCGGCCTCGACCAGCAGCAGGCTCTCGAGGTCGTGCTCGGCAAGCTCAAGGAGACCCACTCCAACGTGGAGTTCCTGGTCCAGATGCAGAAGTCGATCCCGACGCTGCCCTCGGGCGCGCACGGGCACGACAACAACATCCGCTGAGACGCGACGTGTTCGAGTCCGTCCAGACTCTGATCGACGAGCATCGCCGGGTGCAGGAGGAGCTCTCCGACCCGGCGGTGCACGCCGACGCCGCCCGCGCCAAGCGCGTCAACCGCCGCTACGCCGAGCTGTCGCGCATCGTCGCGGCGCACGAGGCGTGGACGGCGGCGGTCGACGACCTGGAGGCGGCGAGGGAGCTGGCGCGCGAGGACGAGGCGTTCGCCGCCGAGGTCCCCGCGCTGGAGGAGGGCGTGCAGGCCGCGCAGGAACGCCTGCGCCGACTGCTCATCCCGCGCGACCCCGACGACGCCCGCGACGTGATCATGGAGATCAAGGCGGGGGAGGGCGGCGCTGAGTCGGCGCTGTTCGCCGCCGACCTGCTGCGCATGTACATCCAGTACGCCGCGTCGAAGGGCTGGAAGACCGAGCTGCTGGAGCGCAACGAGTCCGACCTCGGCGGCTACAAGGATGTGCAGGTCGCGATCAAGGGCTCCTCGTCCGATCCGGCCCAGGGCGTGTGGGCGCACCTCAAGTACGAGGGCGGCGTGCACCGCGTGCAGCGGGTACCGGCGACGGAGTCCCAGGGCCGCATCCACACCTCCACCACCGGGGTGCTGGTCTTCCCGGAGGTCGATGAGCCGGAGGAGATCCACATCGACCAGAACGACCTGAAGATCGACGTGTTCCGCTCTTCGGGCCCCGGGGGGCAGTCCGTCAACACGACCGACTCGGCGGTGCGCATCACCCACGTGCCGACCGGCATCGTCGTGTCGATGCAGAACGAGAAGTCGCAGCTGCAGAACCGCGAGGCCGCGATGCGGGTGCTCCGCGCGCGGCTGCTGGCGAAGCAGCAGGAGGAGCTCGACGCGGCGGCCTCGGATGCGCGCAAGTCGCAGATCCGCGGCATGGACCGCTCCGAGCGGATCCGCACGTACAACTTCCCGGAGAACCGGATCGCCGACCACCGCACCGGCTTCAAGGCATACAACCTCGACCAGGTGATGGACGGCGCGCTCGATCCGATCATCGAGAGCGCGATCGCGGCCGATGAGGAGGCGCGGCTCGCCGCGGTGGGATCCGATTCCTGAGTGCGGCCTCTCGGTGCCGCTATGCTCGGCCCCGTGATCACCCTCCTGTTCCGCGCTCTCCTGTATCTGGTGTCGGCGGGCCTCGGTCTGCTCGCGGCCGACGTGCTGCTCGACGGTTTCCAGATCCAGTGGAGCCAGTGGTGGGGCTTCGTGGTGTGCATCCTCGTGTTCGCGGTGCTGCAGACGGTGCTGTCACCGTGGGTCAGCAGGCTCGCGGATCGCTACGCGCCGGTGCTGATGGGCGGCATCGGGATCGTGTCGACCTTCATCGCGCTCCTGGTCGTCGTGCTGCTCCCGATCGGCGGTCTGCGCATCACCGATCTGACCGGGTGGCTGCTGGGGTCGGTGATCGTGTGGCTGGTCACGGCCGTCGGCAGCGTGCTGCTCCCGTGGCTGTTCCTGCGGCGCCGACTCGAGGCGCGCGGCGCGAGGCGTGCGCCCCGTGCCGGGCGTCAGATGGAGTAGTCGGGGGCGGTCAGCAGGGCCCTGGTGTCCTCGCCCGCGGTGCGCTGACGCGGCTTCGCCGGCACACCCACCAGCACGCTATCCGCGGGGGCGTCCTTCGTGACGACCGCGTTCGCCCCGATGACGCAGCGGTCGCCGACCGTCACCGGGCCGAGGATCTTCGCGCCGGCTCCGACCGCGACGCCGTCGCCGAGCGTCGGGTGCCGCTTGCCGACGTCGCGGGTGCGTCCGCCCAGGGTGACCCCGTGGTACATCAGCACGTCGTCGCCGATCTCCGCGGTCTCGCCGATCACGATGCCCATGCCGTGGTCGATGAAGAAGCGCCTGCCGATGCGCGCGCCGGGGTGGATCTCCACGCCGGTGAGCCAGCGCGACAGCTGCGACCCCGCGCGGGCGAGCAGTCGCAGCCGTCGACGCCACAGCGCGTGCGAGACCCGGTGCGCCCAGATGGCGTGCAGGCCGGGGTAGAGCAGGGCCACTTCGAGCGACGTGCGCGCGGCGGGGTCGCGGAGGCGTGCGGCGGCGATGTCCTCGCGCATTCGCGCGATCAGTCCCATCGGCGGTCTCAGTCTTCGCGCAGGTCCTCGAACAGCGCGGTGGAGAGGTAGCGCTCACCGGTGTCGGGGATGATCACGACGATCGTCTTGCCGGCGTTCTCTGGTCGCGCGGCGACCGTCAGCGCGGCCGCGACCGCGGCACCGGACGACATGCCGACCAGCAGGCCCTCCTTCGCCGCGAGCTCGCGCGCGACCCGCAGCGACTCGTCGAACTCCGCCGTGATGATCTCGTCGAGCACGTCGCGGTCGAGCACGTCGGGGACGAAGTTCGGGCCGATGCCCTGGATCTTGTGGGGGCCGGGGTGCCCCTCGGTCAGCACGGGGGAGTCCTTGGGCTCGACGGCGATGACCTGCACGCCGGGCTTCGCGGCCTTGAGCGCCTGCCCGGTGCCGGTCACCGTGCCTCCCGTGCCGACGCCGGCGATGAAGATGTCGACCGCGCCGTCGGTGTCGCGGAGGATCTCCTGCGCCGTCGTCTCGCGGTGGATCTGCGGGTTGGCGGGGTTCTCGAACTGGCGGATCCAGATCGCGCCGGGGGTCTCGTCGACGATGCGCTTGACCTCTTCGATCGCCCCCTTCATGCCCTTCGTGGGGTCGGTGAGCACGATCTCGGCGCCGAACGCCTTGAGCAGCACCCGGCGCTCCTTCGACATCGACGCGGGCATCGTGAGGATCACGCGGTAGCCGCGGGCCGCGCCGACCATGGCGAGGGCGATGCCGGTGTTGCCGCTGGTGGACTCGACGATCGTGCCGCCCGGCTTCAGCTCTCCCGACGCCTCGGCCGCGTTGATCATGGCGATGCCGATGCGGTCCTTGACGCTGGAGGCCGGGTTGTAGAACTCGAGCTTCGCGAGCACGGTGGCCCCGAGTCCCTCGGTCACCCGATTCAGGCGCACGAGCGGGGTGTTGCCGAAAGCGGTGGTGATGTCGGAGTGGATACCGGGCATGGGTGAGGCCTTCCTTCACGGGTCGCTGCGGCTCCCAGACTACGGGAGCGGCCTGTGGGGGAGGGCAATGTGACGGGTGCGGGCGCTCTACGCTGGAGGCATGCCCGACTCCTCGCTCGCTGCCGTCGTGCGCGCCGCCGCGCAGAGCCTCGCCGATGCCGGTGTCCCCGACCCGCTCGTGGACGCGGAGCTCCTGGCCGCGCACGTGCTCGACCGGCGGCGGGGCGAGGTGCAGGCGGCGATCGTGCGGGGCGACCGCATCGACGAGGAGCAGCAGGCCGCGCTGACCCGCCTGGTGTCCCGTCGCGCCGGGCGGGAGCCGCTGCAGCACCTCACGGGTGTCGCGCCGTTCCGGCACCTGGAGCTGTCGGTGGGCCCCGGGGTGTTCATCCCGCGGCCGGAGACCGAGACCGTCGCCCAGTTCGCGATCGACGCCCTGCTGAACTCGGGCGAGGCCGCCCCGGTCGGCATCGACCTGGGCACGGGCAGCGGCGCGATCGCCCTGGCGATGGCGACCGAGGTGCCGCACGCGCGGATCTTCGCCGCGGAGCTGTCGGAGGAGGCCCACGCCTGGGCGGCACGCAACGTCGCCGGCACCGGCAACCTCACGCTCGTGCTGTGCGACCTGGCCGAGGCGTTCCCCGAGCTCGACGGCACCGCCAGCGTGGTCATCTCGAATCCGCCGTACGTCCCCGATGCCGCGGTGCCGCGCGACCCCGAGGTGCGCCTGTTCGATCCGGCGCTCGCGCTGTACGGCGGCGCGGACGGGCTCGACGTCGTCCGCGTGCTGAGCGACCGGGCGCTGCGTCTGCTCCGCCCGGGGGGCGTGCTCGTGATCGAGCACGGGGAGCTGCAGGGCGCGGAGATCCGCGAGCTGCTCACGGCGGACGGCTGGCGCGCCGCGGCCACGCACCGCGATCTGACGCTGCGCGACCGTGCGACCACCGCGATCCGGCCCTGATCAGGGGTCTCCGAGCATCTCCGACGTCCGTCCCGCATAGAATCGAACCGTCATGTCCCCCATCTTCGACTGCCGCGACGAGGCGCAGCTGCTCGCCGGAATGCGCAACGCGCGCCAGGCGATCGGCCGCGGCGACCTCATCGTCATCCCCACCGACACCGTGTACGGCGTCGCCGCCGACGCGTTCTCGCCGACGGCGGTGCAGCGTCTGCTCGACGCGAAGGGTCGAGGGCGCGATCAGCCGCCGCCCGTGCTGATCGGCAGCAAGGAGACCCTGACGGCCCTGGCCGAGTCGGTTCCGGAGCCGGTGCAGCGCCTCGTCGACGCGTTCTGGCCCGGCGGGCTGACCATCGTGCTCCCCGCGCAGCCGTCGCTGGTGTGGGACCTGGGGGAGACCCAGGGGACCGTCGCCGTGCGCATGCCGGAGGGCCGGGTGGTCCTGGAGCTGCTGGCCGAGACCGGGCCGCTCGCCGTGTCCAGTGCGAACCTCACGGGACGGGACGCGGCGATCTCCGCGCTCGACGCCGAGAAGATGCTCGGCGACAGCGTGGCGGTGTACCTCGCCGACGGCATGAGCGCGAACGGCATCGCCTCGACCATCGTCGACGCGACCTCGCTCGTGCGTCGCGGCGCCGACGACGGCGAGGGGGTCGTGCGGATCCTGCGGCACGGCGTCGTCACGCGCGAGCAGCTGCACGAGGTCCTGGGCGAGCTGCTCGAGCCGGAGCAGCAGCAGGAGCAGGACGGGGATTCGTGAAGCAGTACCTCTTCACGATCATCGTCACCGCCGCCATCACCTTCGTGCTGACGTGGGCGGTGTGGCGGCTGAGCCTCCGCTTCAAACTGTACCCGGGCATCCGCGAGCGCGACGTGCACACCACGCCCACCCCGCGGCTGGGCGGCGTGGCCATCTTCCTCGGCATCGTCGCGGCGTTCGCGGTGTCGGCCGCCAACCCGTTCTTCCAGAGCATCTGGACGCCTCCGCAGACCATGTGGGCGATCCTCGCGGCCTCGCTGCTGATCGCGGTGATCGGCGTCGTCGACGACCTGTGGGACCTCGACTGGATGATCAAGCTCGGTGCGCAGTTCCTGGCCGCAGGCATCATCACCGTGGGCGGGGGACTGCAGATCCTGTCGCTGCCCTTCGGCGACCTGATCGTGGTGTCGAGCTGGCTGAGCATCACCATCACGATGTTCGCGATCGTGATCGTGATGAACGCGGTCAACTTCATCGACGGGCTGGACGGCCTGGTCGCCGGCGTGTGCCTGATCTCGAACGGCGTGTTCTTCGCGTACTCCTACATCTTCACGCGCGACTCCGGCGCCTCCAGCTACTTCAACCTCTCCACGTTCCTCGCGGCGGTGCTGATCGGGGCGTGCCTGGGCTTCCTCCCGCTGAACTGGAGCCCGGCGAAGCTCTTCATGGGCGACTCCGGTGCGCTGGTGCTCGGCCTGCTCATGGCGACGTCCGCGATCGCGATCACCGGGCAGATGGATCCGTCGGCGCTGGAGCCGGATCGCCTCGGCCGGTCGCAGCTCGTCGGCGCGTTCCTGCCGATCCTGCTGCCGCTGCTGGTCGTGCTGCTGCCGCTGCTCGACTTCGGGCTCGCGGTGCTGCGGCGGATGAGCGCGGGCCGGTCGCCGTTCTCGCCCGACCGCAAGCACCTGCACCACCGGATGCTCGACCTCGGCCACCGCGACCGCGACGCCGTCCTCATCTTCTACGCGTGGACGGCGGTGATCTCCCTCGCCGTCCTCCTCATGTACGTCGGTGCGCGAGAGGACTGGCCCGGCCAGTACCTTCCCGGTGTCGGCTTCGGCGTGGTCGGCATCGCTGCCTGCCTCGTCATCACCCTGAGTCCCACCCGCCGCCGCAAGGCGCCGGCGGCCGCTGAACCCGACCCGACCCCCGTGGAGCCCCGATGAGCCCGAGTCCCGTTTCCAGCACGCCGATCCTGCGTCGCACCCTCGTCTGGTCGGCGGTGGCGACCGTCGTGCTGGCGCTGCTCGCCGGCGGCATCGGCTTCGCCGTCGCCCAGGGGGAGGGGCTGGTCAGCGGCCTGCTCGGCGTGCTGCTGGCGGCGCTGTTCCTCGCGATCACGGGTATCAGCATCCTGATCGCGAACCGGTGGTACGGCGACCCGCTGTACGTGCAGCTGTTCTTCGCGATCGTCCTGGGCGGCTGGCTGCTCAAGCTCGGCGTGTTCGTGCTGGTGATGATCCTGCTGTCGGGGCAGCCGTGGCTCGACCCGATGGTGTTCTTCCTCTCGATCGTCGCGGGGGTGGTGATGTCGCTGGTGATCGACGTGGTGGTGCTCACCCAGATGCGCCTGCCGAACGTGAGCGACACCACGCTGCCGACCGAGGTGCCGGAGGACCGCGCGCCCGGCGCCGCGAACGGCGGCTCCACCGGCCCGGCGGACGACGCTCCGCGGTCTTAGGGCACCCTTGGATTCTGATAGTGTTGGGGAGTGCCCGCCGCTCGCCCGCGAGCGCTTGCGCTTGAAGCACACCGACCATCGTCGCCCCGGTTCTGACCGGTGCCCCGAAGCTGGAGCCCGCGCTGTTTAATCTTGCTGCGACCCTGACCCCCCGACTCGCGTCTTCCGATGGCGAGTTCCACGGCCCTTCGATCGACGAGTTCTTCCCGCCGATCCTCTTCCAGGTCGGGCCTCTGCCGGTGACCCGCATCCAGTTGATCCAGCTCCTCTCGGTGATCGCCGTGGTCCTGATCCTCTGGCTGGGCACGCGCCGCATGAAGGTCGTGCCGGGGCGGTTCCAGAGCCTGGTCGAGATGGGCCTCGGTTTCGTCCGCGGCGGCATCGCGCACGACCTGCTCGGCCGCAAGGACGGCGACCGGTTCCTGCCGATCCTCACCACGATCTTCTTCATGGTGCTGTTCATGAACGTCACGGGCATCATCCCGGGGTTGAACATGCCGGGCACCGCGATCATCGCCGTCCCGCTCACCCTCGCGGTGGTCAGCTACGTCACCTTCATCTACGCCGGCATCAAGAAGAGCCCGAAGAACTTCTTCAAGAACGCGCTCTTCCCGTCGGGTGTGCCGTGGCCGGTCTACTTCATCGTCACGCCGATCGAGCTCATCTCGACGTTCATCATCCGCCCGGTGACCCTCACCCTGCGACTGCTGATGAACCTGGTCGTCGGCCACATGATCCTGGTGCTGTGCTTCGCGGCCACCCAGTTCTTCTTCTTCACCGCGGGTGGCGGCTGGGCCGTCCTTGGTATCGGAACCCTCGCCTTCGGCGGCGCCTTCACTCTCTTCGAGATCCTGGTGGCCGTCCTGCAGGCCTACGTCTTCACCGTCCTCACCGCGGTCTACATCCAGCTCGCGGTCGCAGAAGAGCACTGAGCGGGCGGGCAACAGCCCTCCCACCCAACGAAAGGAAAAACCCGTGGACGCAACTACGGTTCTCGCTGAAATCAACGGCCACCTCGCGGCGGTCGGCTACGGCCTCGCAGCCATCGGTCCGGCCATCGGTGTGGGCATCGTCGTCGGCAAGACCATCGAGGGCGTCGCCCGTCAGCCCGAGCTGGCCGGTCGCCTGCAGGTCCTCATGTGGATCGGTATCGCCTTCACCGAGGCGCTTGCGTTCGTCGGCATCGCCGTCGGATTCATCCCCTTCCCGTAATCCCCACCGACTTCTGAAGGAGACAGGATGCTGAACGCTCTTGTCACGAACCTCGCGGCAGCGGAGGGGGAGTCCCCCAATCCGCTGCTCCCCGCGGGGTACGACATCATCTGGTCGGGCCTCTGGTTCATCATCATCCTCGTCGTGGTGTGGAAGGTCGCCCTTCCCCGTCTGACGAAGATGCTCGACGAGCGGTCCGCCGCCATCGAGGGCAACATCGCCAAGGCCGATGAGGCGCAGAAGCAGGCGGAGGCCGCCCTCGAGGAGTACACCCGCCAGCTCGCCGAGGCGCGCACCGAGGCCGGGGAGATCCGCGAGGCCGCCCGTGAGGACGGCAAGAAGATCATCGCCGAGGCGAAGGAGACCGCAGCCAGCGAGGCTGCGCGTCTGACCGCCACCGCGCACTCGCAGATCGAGGCCGAGCGCCAGACGGCTCTCGTCTCCCTGCGCAGTGAGGTCGGCTCGCTCGCACTCGACCTCGCCGGTGGCGTGGTCGGCGAGACGCTGTCCGATGACGCTCGCGCGGCCGCCGTGGTCGACCGCTTCCTCGCCGATCTCGAAGCATCCGAGAAGGCGGCTCAGTAATGGGCAGCGCGACCGCTCAGGCACTCGCGGCATCCACTCAGGCGCTTGCCGCAGCGAAGGACGTCACCCTCGACACCGCGCGGGAGCTGTTCGTCGCCGCGCGCACCGTGGGCGATTCGTCTCAGCTGAGCGGCGCGCTGGCCGACCCGTCGGCGTCCGTGGAGTCGCGGAAGAACGTCGTCTTCGCGGTGTTCGGCGGGCTCTCGGCGGCGTCTCAGAGCGTTCTGAGCGCAGCCGTGGCGCAGCGCTGGTCGAGCGCCGACGAGCTCGTCGACGGCATCGAGGAGCTCGCGATCCGGTCCGCCGCGATCGCCGAGCCCGGTGTCGACATCGAGGGTGAGCTCTTCGCCTTCGCCCGGCTCGTCGCCGCGAACCCGGAGCTCGAACTCGCTCTGGGTAGCCGCCTCGGGGGAGAGGACGCGAAGGGGGAGCTCGTCGAGCGCCTCCTCGCCGGATCCTCCGCCGGTGCGGCCACCACGCTGATCGTCTCGTCCCTCGTGCGTCGTCCGCGCGAGCGGCGCGTCCGCCAGCTCCTGAGCAGGGCCATCCGCTTCGTGTCCGCCCAGCGCGGTCTCGTCGTGGCCACGGTGCACACCGCGACCCCGCTCAGCGATGCGCAGCGCACCCGTCTGGGCGACGCCCTCTCGCGTCGCTACGACGGCGAGGTCTCGCTCAACGTCGTCATCGACCCCGCCGTCGTCGGGGGTCTGCGCGTGCAGATCGCCGATGACGTCATCGACGGCAGCATCTCCGCACGACTCGCCGACCTTCGCCAGAAGCTCGCGGGCTAACACGACTTCGCGCGGGGAACCGCGCACCCAGATACAAAGGGAAGACAATGGCAGAACTATCGATCAGCCCCGACGTCATCCGTGACGCGCTGAAGGACTTCGCCGCCGCATACGAGCCCACCGGCGCTGCTGCGACCGAGGTCGGCACCGTCATCGACGCCGCCGACGGCATCGCGCACGTCGAGGGTCTGCCGGGCGTGATGGCGAACGAGCTCGTCACGTTCGCGGACGGCACCAAGGGCCTCGCCCTGAACCTCGACGAGCACGAGATCGGCGTGGTCGTCCTCGGCGACTTCACCGGTATCGAGGCCGGCCAGGAGGTCACCCGCACGGGTGAGGTCCTCTCGGTCCCGGTCGGCGACGGCTACCTCGGCCGCGTGGTCGACCCGCTCGGCAACCCGATCGACGGTCTCGGCGCGATCGCGACGGAGGGCGTCCGCGAGCTCGAGCTCCAGGCCCCCGGCGTCATGCAGCGCAAGTCGGTGCACGAGCCGATGCAGACGGGCATCAAGGCGATCGACGCCATGATCCCGGTCGGCCGTGGTCAGCGTCAGCTCATCATCGGCGACCGCCAGACCGGCAAGACGGCCATCGCGATCGACACGATCATCAACCAGAAGGCCAACTGGGAGTCGGGCGACGTCACCAAGCAGGTCCGCTGCATCTACGTCGCCATCGGCCAGAAGGGCTCGACGATCGCCTCGGTGAAGGGCGCGCTCGAGGAGGCCGGCGCCCTGGAGTACACCACGATCGTGGCCGCTCCCGCGTCCGACCCCGCCGGCTTCAAGTACCTGGCTCCGTACACCGGTTCGGCCATCGGCCAGCACTGGATGTACGGCGGCAAGCACGTCCTGATCATCTTCGACGACCTGTCGAAGCAGGCCGAGGCGTACCGCGCCGTGTCGCTGCTGCTCCGCCGCCCGCCGGGCCGCGAGGCGTACCCCGGCGACGTGTTCTACCTGCACTCGCGCCTGCTCGAGCGGTGCGCGAAGCTGTCCGACGAGCTGGGCGCCGGTTCGATGACGGGTCTTCCGATCATCGAGACGAAGGCGAACGACGTCTCGGCGTACATCCCGACCAACGTGATCTCGATCACCGACGGCCAGATCTTCCTCCAGTCTGACCTCTTCAACGCCAACCAGCGTCCGGCGGTCGACGTGGGTATCTCGGTCTCGCGTGTCGGTGGTGACGCTCAGGTCAAGTCGATCAAGAAGGTCTCCGGAACGCTGAAGCTGGAGCTCGCGCAGTACCGCTCGCTCGAGGCCTTCGCGATGTTCGCCTCCGACCTCGACGCCGCCTCGCGTCGTCAGCTGTCGCGTGGTGCCCGTCTGACCGAGCTGCTCAAGCAGCCGCAGTACTCGCCGTACCCCGTGGAGGAGCAGGTCGTCTCGATCTGGGCCGGCACGAACGGCAAGCTCGACACCATCGAGGTCGAGGACGTGCTTCGGTTCGAGCGCGAACTGCTCGACTACCTGCGTCGCAACACCAAGGTGCTCGACACGCTGCGCGAGACGAACGTGCTGGACGACGACACGGTCGCCGAGCTCGACAAGCAGACCGACAACTTCCTCCTGGAGTTCCAGGGCGGCAAGGGCCACGCCATCGGCGCCCCCGGCCACGAGGAGCACGCTGCGGCCGAGGCCGACGACGTCAACCAGGAGAAGATCGTCAAGGGTCGTCGCGCGTAATCGCGTGAGGTACTGATTCATGGGCGCTCAACTCAGGGTCTACAAGCAGAAGATCTCTTCTGCTCAGACGACCAAGAAGATCACGAAGGCGATGGAACTCATCGCGGCTTCGCGCATCCAGAAGGCGATGGCACGCGTCAAGGCGTCCACCCCCTTCGCGCGGGCCGTGACGAGGGCCGTGTCCGCCGTCGCGACGCACTCGAACGTCGACCACCCGCTCACGCGTGAGCCCGAGACGATCCGCCGCTCCGCGGTCGTGATCTTCTCGTCCGATCGCGGTCTCGCCGGTGCCTTCAACTCGCAGATCCTCCGTGAGGGTCTCGAGGTGGCGGAGCTGCTGCGCGAGCAGGGCAAGGAGCCGGTGTTCTACCTCATCGGACGCAAGGCGGTGGGCTACTTCCAGTTCCGTCGCATCGAGGCGGCCGCGGAGTGGACCGGCGACACCGACACCCCGTCCTTCCACACCGCGGAGGAGATCTCGCAGACGCTTCTCGAGGCCTTCAACCGCGGTGGCGAGGACGGCGGCGTCGACGAGATCACCCTCGTCTACAACCGCTTCGTCAGCATGATGACGCAGTCGCCGGAGTCCGTGCGCCTGCTGCCGCTGGAGATCGCGGAGGCCGACGACTCGGAGGCGGGCAGCACGGTCTACCCGCTGTACGAGTTCGAGCCGGATGCCGAGACGGTGCTCGACGCGATCCTGCCGGTGTACATCCAGAGCCGCGTCTTCAACGCCCTCCTGCAGTCGTCCGCCGCCAAGCAGGCGGCCACGCAGAAGGCGATGAAGTCGGCCAGCGACAACGCCGACAAGCTCATCACCGACTACACCCGTCTGCGCAACAACGCGCGTCAGGCGGAGATCACGCAGCAGATCGCGGAGATCGTCGGCGGCGCCGACGCCCTCTCGTCGAGCAAATAGACCATGAGGAAAGAGACGAAGAAATGACCACCACCGCCACGGCTGACCAGCCGGCGACCGCGGTCGTCGGGCGCGTCGCGCGCGTCAACGGTCCGGTTGTCGACATCGAGTTCCCGCACGACTCGATCCCCGACATCTACAACGCGCTGAAGACCACCATCGTGATCGGCGAGGAGTCGACCGAGATCACGCTCGAGGTCGCACAGCACCTCGGCGACGACCTGGTGCGCGCCATCGCCCTCAAGCCGACCGACGGCATCGTCCGCGGTCAGGAGGTGCGTGACACCGGTGAGGCCATCTCGGTCCCCGTCGGTGACATCACCAAGGGCAAGGTCTTCAACGTGATCGGCGAGGTCCTCAACGGCGAGCCCGGTGAGACCATCGAGGTCACGGAGCGCTGGCCCATCCACCGCAAGGCCCCGAACTTCGACCAGCTCGAGTCGAAGACCACGATGTTCGAGACGGGCATCAAGTCGATCGACCTCCTCACCCCGTACGTGCAGGGTGGAAAGATCGGTCTGTTCGGTGGCGCCGGTGTCGGCAAGACCGTCCTCATCCAGGAGATGATCCAGCGCGTCGCGCAGGACCACGGTGGTGTGTCGGTGTTCGCCGGTGTCGGTGAGCGCACCCGTGAGGGCAACGACCTCATCCACGAGATGGAGGAGGCGGGCGTCTTCGACAAGACCGCGCTCGTGTTCGGCCAGATGGACGAGCCGCCGGGGACGCGTCTGCGCGTCGCCCTCTCGGCTCTGACGATGGCGGAGTACTTCCGTGACGTGCAGAAGCAGGATGTGCTGCTCTTCATCGACAACATCTTCCGCTTCACGCAGGCCGGTTCCGAGGTCTCCACGCTGCTGGGCCGCATGCCCTCCGCCGTGGGGTACCAGCCGAACCTCGCCGACGAGATGGGCCTCCTCCAGGAGCGCATCACCTCGACGCGTGGTCACTCGATCACCTCGCTGCAGGCGATCTACGTGCCGGCCGACGACTACACCGACCCGGCTCCGGCCACGACCTTCGCGCACCTCGACGCGACGACCGAGCTCTCCCGTGAGATCGCGTCGAAGGGTCTGTACCCGGCCATCGACCCGCTGACCTCGACGTCGCGCATCATGGACCCCCGCTACCTGGGCGAGGACCACTACCGCGTGGCGACCACGGTCAAGCAGATCCTCCAGAAGAACAAGGAGCTGCAGGAGATCATCGCGATCCTCGGTGTCGATGAGCTCTCCGAGGAAGACAAGATCGTCGTGTCGCGCGCACGTCGCATCCAGCAGTTCCTCTCGCAGAACACCTACATGGCGAAGAAGTTCACGGGTGTCGAGGGTTCGACGGTTCCGCTCAAGGAGACCATCGAGTCGTTCGACGCGATCACCCGCGGTGACTTCGACCACGTCGCCGAGCAGGCCTTCTTCAACGTCGGTGGCATCTCCGACGTGGAGGAGCGCTGGGCGCAGATCCAGAAGGAGAACGCCTGATCATGGCGCTCAACGTCAGCCTCGTCTCCGCCGACGCGGAGGTCTGGACGGGTGAGGCGAGCCTCGTGGTCGCCAAGACCGTCGAGGGCGAGATCGGCTTCATGTCCGGTCACGAGCCGGTGCTGGCCATCCTCGCCGAGGGCCAGGTCCGGATCACCCAGACCGACGGCGCCAAGGTGCTCGCCAACGCGCAGGACGGCTTCCTCTCCATGGAGGGCGACGTTCTGACCATCGTGGCGGGCAACGCGGCTCTCATCGCCTGACAGTCCTGAACATCGCGTCCGCCTCGGCACCCTCGGGTGCCGAGGCGGACGCGTCTGCGTTACGAGGTGCCATGAAGATCCTGCTTCCGCCGTCCGAGACCAAGCGTCCCGGAGGCACGGGCGCGCCGCTCGACCTCGGTGTCCTGCCGCTGCCGTCTCTCGCTGAGCATCGCGCGGCCGTGCTCGACGCCCTGGTCGAGCTCGCGGCCGACGAGGAGGCCGCCCGCCGTGTTCTCAAACTGAGCGAGCGGCAGCTCGACGACATCGCGCACAACCGCGCTCTCCGCAGCGCGCCGACCATGCCGGCGATCGACCGCTACACCGGCGTGCTGTTCGACGCCCTCGACGCGGCCTCGCTCTCCCCGGCGTCACGGCGGTGGGCGGACGCCCACGTGTGGATCCAGAGCGCGCCGTTCGGTCCGGTCGGCGCGCTCGACCCGATCCCGACCTACCGCCTCGCCGCGGGAACGTCGCTTCCCGGGGTGCCGCCGCTCCGGCGTCACTGGGCGGAAGCCACGACCTCGGCGATCGGGGACGAGGCGCCGTCGTTCGTCCTCGACCTGCGCAGCGAGGCGTACGTGGGTCTCGGACCCGTGCCCGCATCGGTGCCCTCGGCGTATGTGCGCGTGGTCACCGAGCAGGGCAGAGCGCTGAACCACTTCAACAAGAAGTCGAAGGGCCTCCTGGTGCGTGCACTCACGGAGGACCGACCGCGCATCGGCTCCCGCCGGGCACTGCTGCGGTGGGCGGAGGGGCGAGGCGTCGTGCTGCGCGAGACCGACCACCCCGGCGAGCTGGAACTCGTCGTCGCGGAGTGAGACCGGTTCGCGGCGCGGGACGTCAGCGAGGGTCCTGCGCGCGGCGGCGGTGACGCGCTAGTGTAAGCAGCGCATCACCCGGGAATATCAGCCTTCTGGAGGGGAACCTTGGACGACTACTACGATTACGGCATCTCAGGCGGCGCACTCGTCGCGCTGACGCTGCTGTACACGATCCTGCCGCTCATCGTGTACGCGATCTACGCCTGGTTCTACATGAAGGTCTTCGAGAAGGCCGGTGTCCAGGGCAAGTGGCGTGCCTGGGTCCCGGTCTACAACTCGATGATCTTCTACAAGCTCGGCGACCTCAGCCCGTGGCTCGTGCTGTACCTCATCGGCGCCGGCGTGGTCGGGGCGATCATCCCGGTCCTGGGCTGGTTCCTCATCCTCCCGCTCGTCGGCATCGCCGGCCGTGTCCTCGACCTCATCGCCGCGTGGCGGGTCGGACTGAAGCTGCAGAAGGATGCGGTCTGGGTCATCCTGTACTTCTTCCTCCCGCCGGTGTGGCTGGGTATCAACGCCTTCGACAAGTCGCGGTGGAACCCCAACATCCAGCCCGCCTCGTGGGCCGGGAACGGCTTCCTCGGCGATCGCACGGTGTGGGACGGCATCCCGGTCCAGCCCTCCGCGACCGCGGCGCCGCAGGGGTACGGTGCCCCGCAGGGCTACGGTCAGCAGCCCCAGGGCTACCCGCAGCAGCCCCAGGGCTATGCGCCGCCGCAGCCCGGGTTCACGGCTCCGCCGGCTCCCGGCTACGCCCCGCCGGCCGCGCCCTCCGCCGCTCCCTCGACGAGCGCGCCTGTGCCGCCGACCACG